>JBDKJN010000224.1:0-2605 GCA_039796595.1 Bacteroidota bacterium | reverse complement strand
ACGCACCGAGGCCAAGTCATCACGCATTCCCTGAAGGGCATAATAGATGTAGTCCAGGTATTGTATTTCTGCTACTGGACGCAAACCACGCATACTCATGCCGATTGCCTGGCCCAATATCGTAGCTTCGCGAATGCCGGTGTCGCTTACGCGCAAGTCACCGTACTTTTCTTGAAGACCCTCACAAGTCTGGTTCACGCCGCCGATTTTGCCGACATCCTCACCAAATATTAAAACCTCTGGCATTTCACCGAGCTTAATATCCCAAAAGTCTCGAAGAATAATTCGACCATCTACTTGTTCTGCTTGCGCATCATATTGAGGCGCCACTTGATGCACACTCAAAGCGCCCAACGCCCCTTCATTATGCAATTCCGAACTGTAGCGAACTTGCATTTCTGCATGTAATTCTTCCAACCAAGATCGCAATTGAGCTCCTTGCCCTTTTACCGCGCGCAAGGCCTTTTTCGCAAGCACGAAAATGTCTCGGCGGATGGGTTCAATGGTTTTAGACAGTTCATTTGCCGCAGTTCGCACTTGCTCAACTCCTGTTTGATCTGCTAGCGCATTCAACAGCTGAATGGCCTGATCAACGTCTTTCTGAATATCCTTGCGAAAAGCTGCCCAAGCCTCTTTTTGTTGCGCCCGAACTTCACGCTTGGCCTCTTCGCGAATGGCGCTAAGTTCAGATTCATTAGCCGCACCATCCATCATTATGAACTTCCCGAATTGGACGATACAGTCGTATTCCTTATACCAGTCCAATTCCTTTTGGTCTTTATAGCGTTCATGCGAACCGCTTGTGCTGTGCCCCTGAATTTGAGTAATCTCCTCGACATGCACCAAAACGGGAATATGATTTTCACGGCAATAGCTCACCGCCTTTTCGTAAGTCATAACCAACTCCGGATAATTCCATCCTTTGGCTTTGAATATTTTAATCCCGTTCGTAGTTGTTGTTTTCTCAAAACCACTGAGAGCACTGCTGATGCTCTCCTTAACCGTTTGATATTTTTTCGGCACGCTGATTCCCCAGCCGTTGTCCCAAACACTCATACACATTGGTACTCCCAATACAGCAGCGGCGTTCATGCTCTCCCAAAACAAACCTTCAGAAGTCGAGCTATCGCCAATTGTTCCGAATGCGACCTCCTTGCCTTGGTTTGAAAATGAACTATGATTGTGTAGAAGATTATTCTGTTTGTACACTTTAGAAGCTTGTGCCAAACCTAACAAACGTGGCATTTGACCCGCAGTTGGGGAAATATCTGAGGAAGAATTTTTGGACGCCATCACATTTTTCCATGATCCGTCATTCTCCAAAAAACGCGTTGCGTAATGTCCTCCCATTTGACGCCCACCACTGGTAGGGTCTGCCTCTATCTCAGTATGTGCATATAAGGCCGCAAAATATTGTTGAACGGTAAGCTCACCTATGGCCATCATAAACGTTTGATCGCGATAATATCCCGCGCGCCAATCGCCGTTCTGAAACACTTTAGCCATTGCAATTTGAGCAACTTCTTTTCCATCACCAAAAATGCCAAACTTAGCCTTTCCAGTTAGGACTTCTTTACGACCTAGAAGCGAAGCCTCTCGGGAAATACAGGCTAGTCGGTAATCATCAAGCATACGCTGACGAATTTTTTCTTCCGTTAGAATATGCGCTGGAGTTTCGAACGTATTAGACATGCCGCGAAGATAATGCTGCTGCTTGTAACAATCACCTAATTCACCTCAGAAATCAGAAGATAGTTGCCCTTCGAATCGACCTCCATTTTGGGCCAAGTTTTTTGGTTCATGAACCATAACCAGCCTTCTTGAATACCAGCCCAAAAGGTGCTCCAATTCTCAAATTCCATATCTTGCCATGATAGCGTTGTTTCGCCGAAACGACAAGGCAAGATCATAACATTAGCTGGAGGCTTACTTGCCTTTTTAGCCGCATCGCACAACACATACAACCACTCAATAGCCTCATCTGTTATTGCGCAGCAGCCGCTACTTGTGCAGCCTCCGTGGATGTAAATCTCACCGCCCGGCTCATGTGGATCTACAATGACTTGATCGGCGTTGTTCGGGAAATTCAGACCTAAACTCAGGTGATACGTGCTCTTGGGATTCAACACACCAACATGATAAAATCCTTCAGGGACTTGTTTGTCCCCTTGACGAATTTTGCGGCCTGGCGAGCCACTTGCAGCACATATGTCAATCGTATCAAACAAACAGAACTTACCACTCCTTTGCTGGAGAAATATTTCCATCCTCTTCTCATGTTTGTAAACTACTATGGTAACTTCTGCACCCCAATCGCATTCAAGTGCCTGTACCTTGTTGCGCAAGTTCTCTTCAAATTTCGAATAGGCAGCTGCTACCCTATTCTCAATTTGGGGGACAGAACTCGTTCTGTTGCTTGAATCGGATTGTGACATGATGTACGGTGAACTATTTTTCCTTCAACGACCTGCCACCTCTAATTGTTGAAAGGCACTTGCGGTTTGTGCAGCCACTGCAGCATTATTCAGAACGAGAGCTCTATTCGCCTTTTGGCTTGTCCCTGCAGTCACCGCATTGAGATGCTTCAATAAAAATGGCGTTAGAT
>JBDKJN010000223.1:0-5241 GCA_039796595.1 Bacteroidota bacterium | reverse complement strand
ACAATTATGTGCAGGTTTCGGCGTTGATGATAATGGAAATCCTACTACTTTAGCAGGTAAGGTTGGTGTATCTGTTGGTCTTGGTCCCAGCACACCAATTCAAGGTAGTTTAGGAACAGGAAAAGCAACTAATGCTATCCCTCTAATAAAATTCTAAAGAAAGAACAAATGGCAAAGTCCCCTAAATACGTAGGTATTTCAGCAGCAGTATTTTTATTTGTAGTAGTTTTTGCTTTTTTATTTTTCCGAAAAAACCAGATTGCCCATCAAAGAGAAACAAAAGAACTAATTGGGAAAGAATTATATGGGAAAATTAAAATTTTAGAAAATATGAATAGAGGTTCATATGATTTAAAAATTGACAATTATGAAATACGCAGTTTGCCAATAGCGTTTGAAATTCAGCAATACAATATACAGGTTGGCGATAGTATGAGTAAGGAAGCCAATAGTAATATAATAAAATTCTATAAGATTAAGAATGGAACATTTGAAAAATGTTTTGATTACGAAATTAGAATGTGATTTTCACAAAGCCACTCAATGAGTGGCTTATGTTTTTCTATTCCTGCTCCGCTTCGCAGCGACAAAAAAAAGGGCAATAAAAATACTTGTGGCTTCGCCACACTTTTTAATTTTCTTCTTCTTGTTTTCTGTATGAGCATTTAAATCTTCCTTTTATAGGATCGGTGGTTTCAACTAGCAAGTGCAATAGGTTGGGTTTTCGTGCTCCGCATATATTTTGAAGTGGTCGCCAAAAGCTTTGTTCCAAAAATTCCAACTTCGCAGAGAGGCATAACAGCGGGTTGTGGATAAACTTACCATTTCAAGCGGATAGACCTGTTTTGTCCGAAAAATGAAAGCCCCAATTAAACCGCAGTGTACCCAAACATTGATCCAAACCATTTCGACCTCCTCCCACTTTCAATATCGAAATATCGTTCCCGTTTTCTTATCTGTCAATTTCAACACCCTCATACCAATAATTCCAAAAAACCTCAAGCAAGGCATTGCTGTGATTGTGCGAATTTGCAGGAGTAAATCATACCCACAATGAAAGTTCATCTGATTGCGATAGGCGGAAGCGCCATGCACAATTTGGCTATCGCTTTGCACCAAAAAGGTTTGGTGGTGTCGGGCAGCGACGACGAAATTTTTGAGCCATCGCGCGGGCGTCTGGCGCAACGCAATCTTTTGCCTGCAGAAGAAGGATGGTATCCTGAAAAAATTACGGATGATTTAGATGCCGTTATTGTTGGTATGCACGCACGCGCCGATAATCCAGAACTCATCGCTGCACAAAACAAGGGCTTGGCCATTTATTCTTATCCCGAATACATCCATCATCAAACCAAAGGTAAGAAACGCGTGGTCATCGGTGGTAGCCATGGTAAAACCACAACGACTTCCATGATATTGCATGTGCTTAAGTCGTGTAACTTGGAATCTGATTATTTGGTAGGAGCACAGCTACAAGGGTTTGATTGCATGGTGCGATTGTCCGAAACATCCAAGATCGCTGTGATTGAAGGAGACGAATATTTGTCTTCGCCCATCGATCGCCGTCCGAAATTTCATTTGTATGAACCAGATGTGGCGTTGATCACTGGAATCGCTTGGGATCATATCAATGTGTTTCCGACGTTTGAAAATTATGTGGACCAGTTTCGCATTTTCACAGAAAAAATCACCCCCAACGGTACTTTGATTTATTGTGAAGATGATGCGGAAGTTCGTGGTGTATGTGAGTCTGCACCGGAACATATCAAAACTATTCCATACCGCGCTCATCCGCATGTGGTGCGTGATGGAGTGACGTATTTGTTGACGGATAGTGGTGAGGTGGCGCTCAGAATATTTGGTGAACACAACATGCAAAACTTATTTGGAGCAATGCATGTGTGTAGGGAATTGGGTATAAGCGATACTGATTTTTACAACGCCATAGCGAGTTTCCAAGGAGCAAGCAAACGACTTGAGCCGGTATTGGAAAAGCCCCATAGCGTGGTGTACAAAGATTTTGCGCATTCGCCTTCAAAGCTCAAAGCAACTACATCGGCGTTCAAGCAGCAATATCCACAGCGACGACTGATTGCTTGTATGGAGCTGCATACGTTTAGCAGTTTGAACAAGGCGTTTTTGAGCCATTACGATCAGACCATGCATCTAGCAGACGAAGCATTGGTCTACTTTAATCCGCATACCATTGCACACAAAAAGTTAGAGCCAATAGATGCCGAAGAAGTGCGTCAAGCTTTTGGAACAGATAACGTACGAGTCTATACCGATGCAACGGCCTTGGTTAACGATTTGAAAGTGATGAGTTGGAACGAGGCCAACCTATTGTTAATGACCTCCGGCAATTTTGATGGAGTTGACTTTGCTCAATTAGCGAAAGAATTGATCGGTGATCAATGACTCAATCCCACATCGAGCAACATCATTACTAAGAAGCCAACAATAAACCCAATAGTGGCCACGTCGGTGTATTTATCTTGTTGTGTTTCGGGAACCACTTCTTCAATGACAACGAAGATCATCGCACCAGCCGCAAAGGCCAATGCGTAAGGAAGTATCGGTTGCATTTGCATTACTGCCAATGCTCCGACTACCCCGGCAACAGGTTCTACGATGGCGCTGAGTTGGCCGTACCAAAAACTCTTGAATTTCGAAAGTCCTTGTCTGCGCAGCGGCATCGAAACCGCAATCCCTTCGGGGAAGTTTTGTAAACCTATACCGATGGCCAAGGCTACTGCGCCTCCGATACTAGCCTCAGGAAGACCAGCGGCTACTCCTCCGAACAAGACGCCTACTGCCAGACCTTCAGGAATATTGTGAAGCGTGATCGCCAACACCAACAAAATCGTTCTATGCCAATTGGTGGATGGACCTTCAGCACGATCTGCAGGAAAATTGATGTGCAAATGGGGGATTAGCTTGTCAATAGCATATAAAAATATAGCACCTAGAAAAAAACCAACCGCTGCTGGCATTGCCTTGATAAATCCTTCACCTGGGCTCATTTCGATAGCTGGAGCCAGCAATGACCAAAAACTTGCTGCGATCATTACACCTCCGGTAAATCCCAACATGCCATCGAGAAGTTTACGGCTCATGTCCTTTACAAAAAACACCAACGCAGCACCCGCTGCTGTGACCAACCATGTAAAAGTGGTTGCAATGAGCGCACCCCAAACGGGATCAATATTTTCAAAGAAAGAGGTTATGGCCATAACAATTCAAATTTGGTTGACTTGACCTGTGATTTAGGCAAAGCTAATTATTTTTTATGCATTTGCTGTCTTTTAAAGAGTTTCAATATGGATGGTCCGACGATAGAACTGCGAAGTTTGTCAATCGAAAAAAACGCAATGCTCTACGATTTTTGAATTTGGCAACTGGGGAGTTATGAGCATTTCATCCACGGTGCTGATTGGCCGTCCTTATTTTCTTTATACTTGCCCTATGAACGAATTAATGATTATTCGACATGCCAAGTCAAGTTGGGAGGATGATACGCTTTCTGATTTTGAGCGTCCTTTGAATGACCGCGGGAGAAGGGAAGCAGAAGAGATGGCCAAAATGTTTGCTCAATCGGCTTGGCGTCCTGATCTCATCGTTTGTTCAACGGCGTTGCGGGCTCAACAAACGATGGAGTTCTTTCGAGATGCATTGGATCCACAGAAAAGTATCCAAATCCACATGGAGCCGGATATTTATGACGCAACTACAGGGACATTGTTGGACATTGTTAACGCTCTTCCGAGTGGATCAAAAAAAGTGATGATGTTTGGTCACAACCCCGGGTTCAGCAAACTATTGGCTTTTTTGGCAGGTGAATATTATGAAATGCCAACTTGTGCATGTGGTTTGGTTCAAATGGAAATCGAAGACTGGATCTACATCTATGAAAATTGCGGTACACTTGTATCGTATGAATACCCAGGTAAGAACGTAGTATGAGTGGACTGTCCTACAATTGGAAAGTGGTTTTCACCTTAATGGGCCTCGGTCTATTGCTTTTTGTGCTTTGGTTTTTTCGTGTGATTTTGTTGTATTTCATCTGTTCAGTTGTGATCTCATTTATCGCGGAGCCCATTGCAGATGTCTTTAAAAGAATCAAAATTCGTGGTTTCATGCTACCGCCATGGTCACGCGCGATTCTCGCTCTGGTCATTTTATTCGGGGCTATTTTGGGTCTAGTGGCTTTGTTTGCGCCGATTTTGATCGAAGAGATTCATATTATCAGTCAGTTGGATATTCGACTGCTGATGGAAAAATGGGGCATGTCGGCGATGTTAGCGTCTTATCCTCAACAAAATTTAGGCGAAGTACTTCATCAGGAAATGGGCAGTATGTTCAGTTTTAGCTCCATTCAAATGCTGCTCAACGGCGTATTCTCATGGATTGGCAATCTAGTGGTCGGTGTAGTGGCGGTATTGTTCATCACCTTCTTTTTCCTCAAAGATGGATTTTTGTTCACCCGCATTGTTTTTTCGCTCACCCCGGAAAAACATATGGAGGCCATGAAAAACATCATGGAGCATACGCATGATCTTTTGCGTCGTTATTTCATCGGTGTAGCTGTACAAAGTCTCATCATGGCGGTGATGATTGGTGTTTCACTCTATTTCATAGGGGTAAAAAATGCGCTTCTCATTGGTTTGTTTGCTGGCTTGGTGAATGTTATACCTTATGTAGGTCCTGTTATTGGAGCTTTGTTTGCCTTATTGGTTGCTGTCACCACTGCTCTGCAGGTCAATCCAGGAGCGGATGTTTGGTCTGAAATATGGCGCGTAGTTATTGTCTTCGGAGTTGCTCAACAAATCGATGGTTTCGTCATTCAACCATTGATCTTAGGCAATAGTGTCAAGGCTCATCCTTTGGAGGTTTTCGTAGTGGTGTTAATGGCAGGTATGGTGGGAGGTATATTTGGTATGATCGCTGCGATTCCTGTGTATACCATTATACGTGTGATTGCGCGAGAGTTTTTCTCTACTTTCAAACCGATAGAATCCCTGACACGCGATTTATAACTCCGTGCATGGTTTGTTCAAAAGTCAGTTAAAACGCGGGAATTCAACAGAGCACCCTATAGTTTTGCGGTTTTCCTGAATATCTTCATTTGTTTCTTAACCCTTCCAGGTGCTATCTTTGAACCCCGTAAGCAACCAGTTAAATTGTGTTGTTTTCACGGAATGGCCGACAACATCAAATACATTTTTGTCACAGGTGGCGTGA
>JBDKJN010000222.1:0-3704 GCA_039796595.1 Bacteroidota bacterium | reverse complement strand
TTGCCCAAGTTGTGGCCCGCATGGACGGCAGCAGCAAGTTTGGAGCCAATAACCGATTAGGTTTCTTTCCTACCATAAGCGGAGGTTGGGTACTCAGCGAAGAGAAATTCTTGAAAGGCAATAAAGCAATCAGTTTCATGAAACTATCGTCAGGTATTGGCTACGTAGGAAATTCTGACATTGCTCAAGACGCGCAATACGGTAACACACAAATCGGAGGAATTTACAACGGCGAACCAAGTTTATTCTTGAGTAAGTTGCCGAATCCAGACTTGAAATGGGAACGCACGTCGACCATCAATGCAGCCTTGGAAACAGGTTTCCTCAAAGATCGATTTACAGTTGAGTTGAGTGTTTATCGAAAGTACACAAAAGATGCCTTGATGGATGTTTCTATCCCAGCATCAACCGGTTTTACGAACCAAACTGTAAATGCTGCAGAAATTCTTAATCGTGGTATTGAATTGACCCTTATCTCGCACAACATCGTTAAGCCAAATTTTACCTGGAAAACGGAATTGAATATCGCTCGCAACTACAATGAACTTGTAAGCATTGGCCAGTACACGCCAGATGCAGTAAGTGGTGGAACCAATGACTCGCGTGTAATCGTAGGTAAACCTATTGGTTCATTCTATTTGATGAAATGGAGTCATGTTGATCCGGCGACTGGACTACCGGTTTACCTTGATAAAAACGGCAATGAAACCAATAACTACGATAATTTCCAACGTCAATATGTAGGAGATGGATTACCCGATGTCAGTGGTGGATTTACAAATACGTTCCTCTACAAAAATTGGGATCTTCAGTTCTTCGCTACATTCAGCTTGGGCGCGAAAATTTTTGACAGTTCAGGCAAACGCCAGATGGGCGTAGTAACCGATTGGAATATGCGCACTGATGTTCTCGATCGCTGGCAACAACCTGGCGATGACAATACGCAATTTGCACGTCCAACTTTGAATGAGACCACTTATGACCTACCAAGCGGATTCCCTTGGTGGAACACAAGTCTATTCATCTACGATGCCGATTATTTGCGCATGAAAAACATCGCATTGGGATATACGTTCAAATTGAAGAAGGACTCAAGAATCAACAATCTTCGTGTGGGTGCTAACGTAACCAATCTATTCACAATTACCAACTATCCAGGTTTGGATCCTGAGATTGTTCGTGACTTCGAAAATCCTGCAGACCGTAACTTGTCACCTAACGTGACCTACCTAACACCTGCACAAGAGCGCAGCTACAACATCAGCGTATCCCTTAACTTCTAATTCACGACACCATGAAATTGAGATATATCACCCTCGCTTTAGCAGCCACACTTGGTTTGAGCTCGTGCGACAAATTCCTGGACACCAAATCGGACGGTCAAATTGTGACCTTGGATGAATTTATTACCAACGACGACGATGCAAGACTAGTGCTCAACGGAGCATATGACGTTATGGCTAACGTGTTTGATGGCGACATCCAGAACATGGCCGAGTTGATCAGCAGCAATGCTGGTCGTCCTAACAGCGACGACTGGCGCGCAGTATGGTCCCGTGAAACAACCTTTTTTAATGGCACAATCAATGGCATCTACACCGATGTGTATCGCATCGTCAATCGCGCCAACCTTGTGATTGAATACGTCAACCGCCAAACAGAGACCCCTGAGTTGAAACAAATGCGCGCTGAAGCTCATTTCTTGCGTGGCTTGGCCCACTTCGCTGTACTAAAAGTCTATGCTCAACCTTGGGGATACACAAGTAACAATAGCCATGCAGGCATCGTCATTCGTGATACACCAAGTTCTGAACCGAAGGGTCGTTCGACTGTAGCTGAATGTTACTCTTTCATTCAAGGCGATTTGTTATTTGGATACAATAACCTACCCGAAACCAACGGCATCTATGGCACCAAGTACGCAGCGGCAGCAACTCTGGCCTATACCTACTATATGCAAAACAACTACCAACGCGTTGTAGAATACACTACAGACATCATCAATTCAGGTTTGTTCAGCCTTGCTCCAGATGTAGATGTGTTTTATGCATTAAATGATAGCAATTTAGTTTACAACACACCTGAAGGTATTTTCTTCGCTCATTCGAATCCTGATTTAAGCGACGCAAGGAATGACGGTTTCCGCAATAATTACATGCCCGGAACCTCACCTACAACTTTCAGTCTTTCAACTGAGTTTTTGCAGTTCATGCAGTTAAATTCGGTAGATAAGCGCTACCAAAATCTGGTGCAGAACAATACGAATACTGGACAAGTACAAAGTTTGCGCTTTGGCAAAAGCAATCAGAACAATCCGTTCTTTAGTGTGCCAATTTCTCGACTCACAGTGATGATGTTGATTCGCGCTGAATCTTACGCCAACTTAAATTCTAATTTAGATATCGCCATTGCAGACATCAATGCATTGCGTGACCGAGCATTTCCTGATACCCCATTCCATGTAGCCGATGGCACAAGTGGTCAGGACTTGATCGACATCATTCAAGAAGAATTCAGAAAAGAAACGTTTTGCGAAGGCTATTGGGTAGACGTTGAACGTAGAAATGGTGTGAGTGGTTCTTCCGTATTGATTCGAAACGCACCATGGAACTGCCCAGGTATGGCGATTCAATTCCCGAACAGTGAGGGAACAGGAGCTGACTTTGTTTTTAATCCAGAAGGAGGCTGCAACTAAATCAATAACAACAGAAAATAATCGTACAATGAAAAAATACATGTATCTCATCGCTGGTCTTACATTGCTCGTTTGGAGTTGTAAACCAGAATTAAAAGGTGAATTGGGCGAACCAACTGACAAGGTTGCCGCCATGGATGGTCCATGGGAAATTTCAGCGTTCAAACAACGTGACGAAAACAATCCCATCAAAGAAGTTCGAGATTTAAGTGACTTCTATATCATACCGGGTGAAGACCCCACGCAATTGTCATTTAACTCCAGCGATCGCACGTACAGCGTGGTACCAGGAGCCGGAAAAAATTACTTCGGCACGGGCGGCACATGGAGATTCGATGACGATATCGCTCCTAGTGAACTTATTTTAGAAACAGCTACTGACACATTCAGTCTAGCGTTGGGATCTATGCCGCGCACTTTCGATCCATTGATTTCCTTCGAGCTTCCACGTTATTGCGTTGACGCCGAAGGCAACAAAACGGCAACTGTAACCTATATCATCAACCTCTCACGCATCAACTAATGAAAGCAAATTATTTCTTTACCACAATAGCAGTGATCAGCAGCGTTGTCACTGGTTTCGCCCAAGCTGCATTTGTATTGCCTTCGCCAACTCCATCTGATGATCTGATTACCTTGTACATTGATGTGAATCAAA
Source organism: Bacteroidota bacterium (assembly GCA_039796595.1). GTDB lineage: Bacteria > Bacteroidota > Bacteroidia > Flavobacteriales_D > Sanyastnellaceae > CANHSF01. Next base: position 351 of record JBDKJN010000222.1, on the reverse strand, counting down.
CCAATGGAGGACTTAAAACCATACTCACGAATCACCCTGAAATGCAAGACCAAGTGTATATCTGGACTTGGATGCCGCGTGAACCAGTTGGTGGAAATGGATCATGGGGCGACAGCAATGAAGACCGCAAATTGGTTCATGAAGGCAATCTAGTTTACTCCTGGACCTTTGTTCCAACTGTAGCGTATGCGGTCGATGGGCCAACCTTTTTTGCAAATGGTATCAGTTGTTTGGCCAAATTGGACGACGGCAACGCCTTTCCAGACGACGGTGCTGGAGAAGCAAAAACAGAAGACTTAAAAGTGTCGATTATTCCAAAATTATGTGACACGAAGTACTGCAACTTCCCAT
>JBDKJN010000221.1:0-3845 GCA_039796595.1 Bacteroidota bacterium | reverse complement strand
CTCGCATGTTCTACGGCCAAAGACTTTGTCAACCCCAATAATCCTTCCTTTGATGCACAATAAGCAGGGTAACGTGGCACTCCAAACCGTGCTAAGCATGATGAGGTGATAAGAATGTGAGCATATTTGTGCTGTCGTTTCACTAAAAAGGGCATGCATTCCATGATCGAAACATAAGTACCTGTGAGATTTGTACTTATGATCTCGTTCCATCGGTCGCCTTCGCCATAGTGATTTTCACCACCAATGCCTGCATTCGCGAACAAGGCATAAGCGTGCTCCATTTCATCAGCGCAAGCACGCAACGCTGCCTGCCAAGCATCCGCATCACGCACATCAAAAGATAGTGTTCGGTGACGTTCCTGATGATCACATAGGGCTAATGTTTCTTCTAAAGAATTCATTCGTCGGCCGACGAGGAGCAGAGTATACTCCGTGTTTTGGCTAAGCAATTGTGCAGTAGCCCTGCCTATACCTGATCCGGCGCCCGTAATAATGATGGTCTTTTGGGACATAGAAAAGAAAATAATATCGAAATTTAGCGAAGCGCACGAAGATAGCCTGAAATATCTTCCCCCGTTGTTCGTAGGAGAAGATTGCAAGAATGAAAATGTAGGTAAAGAACATTGTAGTTTTGCCAACTCAAGCTACATCTATGAAATACAATTTGAGCGAAATCACGGATATCATCAAAAACAGAAGAAGTGTAAGTCCCGAAAAGTTCAGTGCCCGAAAAGTGCATCGTGAGCAAGTAGAGGTTCTTCTTCAGAATGCCACTTGGGCGCCTACACATGGTATGACTCAGCCCTGGCGTTTTCATGTTTTTATGGAAGAAGGCCGCAATCAATTGTCCACTTTTTTACCCGAATTATATAAAACTCACACGCCTTCAGAAAAATTTAATCCTACAAAATACCAGCGCCTGCAAGAACGTATGCAAAAAGTCTCGGCCATTATTATTGTACAGCTGAAACGTGACGAAACCAAAAAGATAAAAGAAATTGAAGAAATAGAAGCCGTAGCGTGTGCCATACAAAACATGAGTTTGACCGCTACAGCATATGGTTTGAGTTGTTATTGGAGTAGTCCGGGTTTCATTTACACAGATGACATGCGGAAATTCCTAGGCCTGAGCAATGAAGACATGTGCCTGGGTATTTGTTATGTTGGCTATCCAGCTGAAGAGTGGCCCAAGAGTCATCGCAAACCAATCGAATACAGCACGACATGGATTACCGAATGATCATTCGGCTTTGGGCCTGTACATCGAGTATTCTATTCTGCATTTTCAGCAATGTGAATGCTCAACAAGGCGTCACAACATTTGGTATACAATTTAAGCCCATGGTGCCCAGCAAGTTTTTTGAAACCAGCGCTGAAACCTATTCAACCGACGAGTTGACAATGACACTCACCCCTCGCTTTGGGATCAACTTTGGGTGTATTATTCGCAAAGGGTTTACACCTACATGGAGTTTGGAAACGGGCATAAATCTGGTGCAACGCAATTATCGTTTGCAATTTGAACATGATCAGCTACCAGAAAAAGAAACGATGAATTATAGGTTCATAGGCTACGAAATCCCGTTGCAAGGTTTATTGTACCTGCGCTTGGGCGAAAACCTATATGTCAATGCAAGCGGCGGCATGAGTATCGATTTGTATCCGAGCAATGTAGAAACCAGCAATGGATATTTCGTCGATTCATTGGCATTTGATTTTTATCAAAAGACCATCCGCCAGAGTTGGTTGCAGGCATCCGTTTTGGCCAATATTGGATTTGAGTGGCGCACTAAAAAGTCGGGATACTTTTACTTGGGTGCATCCTATCACAGGCCTTTTAACTCTATAGCCTATGTATATGCCGAAATAAAGATTGACACCAATCCTGCAGCAGTGACCTACCCCGTAAGCGGTAATTACCTCACGATTGATTTGCGCTATTTTTTTCATGAAGATCCCGAACGGCGCAAAAAGAATTGACGTTCTGAAGCATAATGGACAATTGTATTGACCATTATGTAACCTAAGAGTGTGTTGCTCAGTATAAACGAATAAGATAACCTGACAACATGCTAAGAACACCAAAACAGAATACCTGTCTGAATTCCTCAGCCCCTTCAATCGGGCCTGAATGGAAGGTGTTTAAACATGGCCAAAATCGGGCAAATCACTTCCTTCTTCCCAAAAATGCCAAACAAGAAAATTCGGTCTTCCCGATACATGACAAGCACAGTGCGTCTTTGATCCATAATTTAGGAACTGAGGCGTATCAACCCCAACACCTCAATCCACTACAGCTATGGTAAAAATTCTAGCCTCCATATCGCTCATTCTGCTTTTTGCCACTCGCACGATGGCCGAAAGCGATGTCAAGGTCTTCACGATCTCGGGTAATGTTTTTGAACTCAACCTCGCCGACTCATCGGAGAAGGGTATTATTAAAGTTCCGATTGAGATTTGGACAGGTGAAGACAAAATCACCACGATAGAAACTGGACCCAAAGGCAAATACAAAGTTGATCTAGCCTACTATCCAAGCTACACCTTACGTTTTGGCGCGGCACCATACGTGATTAAAATTATTGAGATCAATACATCAGGCATACACAGAGCAGCCGAATTCGGCATTGTGAATCTCGATTTGGATATCACGTTATTCAAAAATGAAAATTACATGGGCCTTGATTTTATGACCTATACACCAGTTGCCAAAGCCGCCTTCAATAAGAAAAAGGGTCGATTGGAATGGGATTATGACTACGGTGACGCAATGAACACGCGCGTTCGTGGAGTTATTGAAGCCAACAAAAAATAAGACAAACCATAGATTGATCTAAAACCTCCGATCCACATGAAAAAGACATTCTGGACATTGTGTTGCATACTCGCCCTCACAGCTGCTGTGGCGCAAAAAAAAGATCAATTGGGCGGATATTTTCTTCTGCAAGGGCAACTGCTTCATGTTGACCCATACAATCAACAGGAAAGCGCAGCAGGTAGCACGGAGGTCATCGTCTATCAAGGCGAAGAAATTTATGTGGTTTTTGACTCTAAGTCAACCGGTAAATATGAATTCTATTTACCCATCGGTCATTTGTATACCATAACCTATGGAGGCAAACAATTTGTCAATAAGAAAGTAATTGTGGACGCTACAACTTCGCCGCGTGAAAAAAAACCAAGAACCATGAGACTTGACATTGGTCTGTTTACACCCGTGGAAGGATTTACATTTACGTCCTTGCAGCAGCCATTTGTCAAAATTGCATACAACAAAGAATACGATGACTTTGTACCCGATTTTGATCATACAGAACAAATGATGCGCCTCTTGGACAAAGACTTAAAAGCGGCCAAAAAATCAAGGTCAAAAGCCGGCAAACCGTCTAAGCCCGCGCCAAGTGAAGAAAACAAATAGCATTGACTATTGACCAAAAAAAGAGTAGTTTCGCAGTCGTCTATCGTAAATGAGACGATAGAAATTACCCTATGCAAAGAAAAGCACTTATTATCGGCGCCTGCGGCCAAATTGGTATCGAACTAACCATTGCCTTACGACAGAAATTAGGATCAGCTGCAGTTATCGCGTCAGATGTTAAAGAAGAAGTTCCAGACCTTATAGCTGATGGACCTTACGAACACCTAAGTGTGCTTGACTTCGATCGTCTAAGGAGTGTATTGATAAAACATCAGATTACTGAAGTTTACAATATGGCAGCTTTGTTGTCTGCCACATCTGAAAAAAATCCAGCGTTTGCATGGGAGCTCAATATGAATGGACTCCTTCACACGCTAAACCTGGCTAAAGAAGGCCTCTTCCAGCGCTTGTTTTGGCCCAGTTC
>JBDKJN010000220.1:0-16474 GCA_039796595.1 Bacteroidota bacterium | reverse complement strand
ATTCAATGTACTTTCTGCTCTTCTTTTTTTTGATTTCTCTTTCCCTTTTGATAGCCGATGTTCTATCCTCGAACTCTTCAGTATAAACCAGTCTCCAATCATTGGCAATGGAGGTGTATGGCGACATTTTATCCATGTGAGATTTCAGACGTTCGGATAAGTCAGAAGTTTGACCAACATAATACTTGTCAATGTCCGATGAATAGAGAATGTTTAGGCTGCTTCCAAAAACCTGTTTTATGTTTCGCGCAGGTTCAATTGGTCGAAGACAAACCAAATAGAAGGCGCATAGCTAGACGCTCTGCAACTTAAATTTGGTGCAGTATTCGGCGAATTGAAGCGCGAAGGATGCCATAAAATTCGAGCTAATTTTCGGTTTAGTCGAAACGTGAAAGAGGTTTTTGGAATCAGCCTATGGTTTATAGCTCATAAAAAAAGCCCTATAAGGGCTTGATTGTGGAGATAATCGGATTCGAACCGATGACCTCTTGCATGCCATGCAAGCGCTCTAGCCAACTGAGCTATACCCCCGAAAAAATTCCAGCACTAACCAAAATCAGTCCTGAAAAGCGGGTGCAAATATAGATAAGTTTAGTCATTTTCAAAATGAGCTTTAATGCTGCTGAACCGCATCACAGGTCATAGACTTAACCTAGAGCAAGTTATTGGGACTACCATTGATCATACCTTCGTTGGTAACTTGATTCATCGGCCGGGTTGGCCATGCGTCTCGATAGGGGGCACAAACAGGAAGGCCCATGGACAAATCAAGTGGTTTGAACAGATGTACCTATGAATAGAAAGTCTTTTTTGAAATTATCTGCATTGCTTGCTGCGACGGGCTGTGCGTCACAACAAGAAAAAACTACAACAGCACCAATACTTATGGAAACTGAAAGAGTTGACCCTTTGGCAGGCACAATGCCTGTTCTTTTTCTTGGACACGGCAGCCCAATGAATGCAATTGAAGAAAATGCCTTTGTTCAAGGATTTAGAACTATTGGCGCAAAATTGCCGCGCCCAAAGGCTATCTTATGTGTTTCGGCTCATTGGGAAACGCGAGGAACTCGTGTCACCGCAATGACTGCGCCTCGGACCATTCATGATTTTGGAGGTTTTCCAAAGGCCTTGTTTGATGTGCAGTATCCAGCTCCCGGAAGCCCTTGGCTCGCCGAAGAAACCAAGGCAACCGTTCAACAAACAACAATTGAAATGGATCACCAATGGGGATTGGATCATGGCGCTTGGAGTGTTGTCAAACATTTATATCCTCAGGCCGACGTCCCAATTATTCAGATGAGTTTGGATGTTAACTTAACTCCGTCAGAACATTTCGCCTTGGCCAAAGAATTGGCAGATCTACGACAAAAAGGGGTGTTAATAGTAGGAAGCGGTAACATGGTTCATAATCTCGGGAAAGTGGCCTGGGATCAATTAAACACTGAGGATTATGCTTATGATTGGGCGAGGGTGGCATCGGATAAAATGAAGCAATGGGTTTTGTCCGGTGATCATTCATCATTGTGCAATTACGCCAAAATGGGCGCTGAACTGCAGATGGCTATCCCAACTCCTGAGCACTTTTTACCTCTTTTGTACACTTTAGGTGTTAAAAATGACAAGGATCAAATATCTTTATTCAATGATAAAGCAGTAGCTGGCGCATTAACCATGACCTCAGTATTTATTCATTCGACATGATTAAAATAGTAATATCTTTTATTAGCATTCTGGTGCTATCCATCTTCGCTGTTACTTGTACGAGTCAGAATGGGACTATTGATGTAAAGCAAGAGCCGCATTACGTGCGCAAAAATTTAAATCCGGATTCTGATTCCGGATCGGTTTTAATACTCCTACATGGTTATGGCAGTAACGAGGATGATTTATTGGGTTTGAAGCAAATGTTTCCTTCCTCCGGCTGTGTGATTTCATTTCGTGCACCTATCGAAATTGGACGCGGCGCCTTTTGTTGGTTCCCGATTCAAGGCCATGACGGTGGTGCGCAGGTAGATACGACGCAATACTATCAGTCAGGAACATTGCTCATGCGTTGGATTGAAGCGACATTGGAAAAGGAAAAACTGCAAGGAAGAAAGTTGTTCATCGCTGGATTTAGTCAAGGCGCAATGATGAGTTATGAAATGGTCCGCAGATACGCCGATCGCTTTGATGGAGTAATCGGATTTAGCGGCAGCGATAAAGCATTGAAGCATTTGTCTCCTGCCTCAAATTGTGGGGCCGATATATTAATGACCCATGGCAAGGCGGATCAGGTATTGATGTATGATTCTGGTCAGGAAGCAAAGAAAATGTTGGAAAAATGCGGAGCAAATGTCGAATTTTATGCTTTTGATGGGGGGCATCAAATTCCAAGTTCGGTAGTGTATAAAGCTGCTGATTGGCTGCGCTTAAGATGGTAGATATCACCGATAACAAGAACAATTCTTCCACCCTGTTGAAGACTACATGGGTGAGTTTGAGTTTTAATGTGTTATTGTCAGTGGTGAAATGGCTCGCGGGGTTTTTTGGTAATTCCTACGCTTTGATAGCAGATGCGATTGAATCGACAACCGATGTTTTTGCTTCATTACTGGTATTGTTTGGCTTGCAATATTCCAATCGGCCGCCTGACAAAAATCATCCTTATGGACACGGCAGAGCTGAACCTCTAGTTACTTTTCTTGTGGTCCTTTTTCTGTTCGCTTCCGCGATTTGGATAGCACATGACAGTTGGTACAATATCCGAACCCCTCACGCAATGCCAAAGCCTTTCACGCTGTGGGTTTTGGCCGGTATCATTGCCTATAAGGAATTGTTATACCGCTGGTTGAGTTATCGAGCCAAACGATTGCATAGCACCATCCTGAAAGCTGAAGCGTGGCATCATCGTGCGGATGCGATTACTTCATTGGCTGCCTTTTTCGGAATCGCTTTCGCACTTTATTTAGGCCCAGGGTATGAAGCCGCAGACGATTGGGCGGCGTTGTTTGCTTCTGGATTAATCATTTACAATTGTTACAAAATAATTCGACCGGCATTGGGCGAAGTGATGGATGAACATACGTATGATGAAGTGGTGGATCGCATCCGCGAAGGAGCTATGAAGATTACGGGGGTGCGCATCACTGAAAAGTGTTTCGTACGCAAATCGGGGAATCGATATTACATTGATCTGCACGTGCAGGTTGATCCGCACATTTCAGTGGTAGAGGGGCATCGTATAGCACATGAGGTGCAAGATTTTTTACTTCAGAACAATCCGGAATTCGCGCAAATTCTAATTCATATTGAACCATTTGTTGAAGAGTTAAAAGTTTGATGTTGTTTCGTTTGTTTTGATTCTAAGCGAATTCTTTGGTACATTGCGGGTGTAATAGAGAACTTTCACCAAAGGTGAATAAACCATAACGAATGAGAAGAATTGTACTAACTATGCTTGTGCTGGTGGCACAGGTGGTGGCTTATGCGCAAACTACATTGAGCGCAGGTGATGTTGTTGTATTGGGTTACAACTATGATAATCCTGATCAGGTCAAATTTGTACCATTGGTGGACCTGGCTTCGGGCACAGTTATCAAATTTACAGACAACGGTTGGACAGGATCAGCGCTTTCAACAACAGAAGGGACCGATACATGGACCGCTTCAAGTGCTGTTGCTAAAGGAACCATACTGACTTTGAATGCCACATCGATGGCCTTAGGTACATCTGGTGATCAAGTTTTTGCTTATCAAGGCAATGCCACAAGTCCAACTTTTGTATTCGGATTAACCACTCGGCCTTGGGTCACAGGAAGTATCAGTGCATCGACCTCTCGTAAACCAGCGTCGCTCACTGCGGGCGTTTCTTGCATTGCATTTGCAACAGAAAGAGATAATGGACAATATAATGTGTTGTCCACAACTGGGAATATGGCGTCCATCCAAAGTGCCGTATGCAATACGTCGAATTGGAGTTTGACCGATAGCCGAATCAATACCTTTAACAATTGGTCAATTTCTATTAACTCGTTTGCGAATGAGCCCGCCGCCAATCCAATTAACCTTTCTTTCAGCGCGATTACTTCTTATTCCTATCAGGTGGGTTTTTCTGCGGTTACTGCGGATGGATTTCTAATGATTCGCAGTCGCAATGGAGCCCCAAGTGCTGAGCCTCTTGATGGTGTAGTGTATCAACGTGGTGATCAAATTGGAAATGCAAAAGTGATCACTACAGGATTGACAACTAGTTTTAATGTAGTTGGAACGCGAGCAGGCGAAGCGAATTATGTGCAGGTATTCGCTTACAATGGATCGGGCGCTAATATCAATTATAGACAAGTGGGTCCACTGAGTGGTAACTTGATCACAAGTGCTACAGGAGAAGGCAATTATTACGCTGCGATTGATCCTGCCTCTTCAAGTTTTATTTCTGACTTGCAAAATCGCATTCGCACTCCTTATACCAAGGTGAATTACGATCAGTACGATGAGACCATGATGACCAATTATGCGGTGAGTGATACTACAGGCAATCAACGTGTTGCTAAATGTGTTTATTCAGGGCAGGTGTATACCTATACTGCTCCTTTCGCTTGGTACACTGCTACGCCTTTTAGCCGTGAACACACATGGTGCGTGAGTTGGACTCCAACCAATGCCACTTCATCCGCATTTGAATACTGCGATCAACATCATTTGTATCCGGTGAACCAAACCAATGCAAATGCAGTGCGTAGCAATCATCCGCTGGGTGATGTAGCGACAGTAATCAGCAGCTACCTCGATGGTCAATACGGATATGATGTCAATGGCAATGTGGTGTACGAACCGCGGGATGCGCAAAAAGGTGATGCTGCTCGTGCGATACTTTATATGAGTTTACGCTATAACGGTGTCAATGGATTTGACTGGACGTTGGACTATCTCAATAATGTGACTTTATTGGCGTTAGGCGAAGATCCTCAGGACATCGCTACATTGTTGGCATGGCATCAACAGGATGCGCCTGATGGGTATGAAATAGCGCGCAACGACTATATCGCTAGTATTCAAGGAAACCGCAATCCTTTTATCGATCACCCTGAATGGACACAACGCATTGCTTTTGGAGATCTGAGTTATGTTCCGATGCCTGCAATTGTCGCCCCTGCAGATGATGTGACTTTGATCGTTGATCAGGCCGTGCGTATGGATGTCTATCCAAACCCTGTGAGCGAAATAGGCGTGATTGCATTGGAAAGCTCTTCGGATGTTGATGCACAACTGGTGATTTATGATTTAAGAGGTCGCGTAGTGATGGATCAGAAAGTGATATTGGCTGAAGGCCGTCAGGTAATGGAGGTCAATACTGCGGCGTGGCAGAGTGGATTATACATTGTCCACCTTCTGCATCCTCAAGGGAATCAAACCATTAAATGGATGATTGAATAATAAGTCACAATACCGAATGATTATTCGGTGTTTACGATAATGCAATTGGTACAGAGTAGGTCATTGGCCTACTCTGTGCGTTATATTCAAAGACAGTTATCGAAGGTGATGAGGGAATCAGGGCGTTGTCGTTTGTATCTACCCCATATGGCGTGGGAATAACCACGTGTCTGAACTTATGGTGATTGAGGCCCAGTTGAGCAATTATTTTTGAACGCTCTGCACGATCGATTTCTTCTACATAACGTACCTGTGGCTTAAGGTTAGGTCGTGTGTAATAGTCATATGCAACGAGTCCATGCAAATGATGATCATCGGGATAAGTATCCTTCACAAATTGGTTCAAAATGTCATAAACATCATGCAATGTATGTTGATGGAAATCGGATTCGCTATGGAACCGCTTTCCGAGTGCGAGTAAAAAATCAAAGATGCTGTAACGGTCACCTACATACTTTAAGGTCGTAGTTGCTCGTTTCTTATTCCAATAAATTTCCAAAGCTTCTTCAAGCAGAGTGATGGAGTGCAATTGTTCTTTGCTGAGGTAATTGCTCTCAATGATTTGATAGGGCGGTTCGGGATCAAAAACGTAACCGTGTTTTTCGTATTTTTCACGAACGGGTGTGCCACGTAGGAATTTAAGAAACCCTAATTGTAACTCCGGCAGATGCAACGCAAATACTTCTTCGATGCTGTATTTTATGTCTTCCCATTCATCCAATGGTAGGCCCACAATAAGGTCCAAATGCATTTCTATTTTATCACGCAATTGGCGAACAATGGCACTTGTTTTATCAAAATTTTGTTTGCGACTCACTTCCAAATTGGCCTTTTGATTTACGGTCTGTATGCCAATTTCAAAACGAAAAACGCCTGCCGGCACGTGTTCCAAAATAAATTGTACAATATCTGGATGAACAATGTCAGCCGTAATTTCAAATTGAAACACGTTGTTTGGACGGCGATGTTCCAAAATGAATTTGAAGATGTCAATGGTAAAATCCCTTTTGATGTTGAACGTACGATCCAGGAATTTAATGACAGAGCCATGCTGCATCAAGTACAACAAATTCGCCTTGAGATCATCATTGGGAAGAAAACGCACTTTATTATCAAGACTAGCCAAGCAAAATTCACACTTGTATGGACACCCGCGACTCGTTTCGATATAGCCCACTTTCTTTTCTAAATCCTGTGGTGGATCGAATTGGTAAGGATTGATACCGGCGTAACCGACCAGATCAAAATTGGTTGTCTTCTTGATAACATGAAAACCTTCTCCGGTCTTATACGCGAGGTTTTCGATCGATTCAATTTCTGGATACTCATTTATAAAACGACTGAAAGGAATTTCTCCTTCGCCCAGAATAATGAAGTCAACCTCAGGTCGTTCTAAGAAAACTTCGAAGTCATAACTAACTTCTGGGCCTCCAAGTAAGATTTTGATTTCAGGTCGCAGGGCTTTTAAAGCTCTGGCAACCGCGAGGGTTTGCTTGATGTTCCAGATATAGCAACTGAAAGCGATAACATCGAAATCCTGGATGGCATTCGCGATGTCCTCGGGTTTTTCCTTGATCGTGAATTCTTTCCAGGAAAGTCCTTCGTGGTGGCGATTCAATGAATACAATAAACGTATAGCCAGATTGAGATGGATATACTTTGCGTTCAATGTGGTGAGAAGAACCGTCATGGTGCAAATTTAGCCATTCGGAACATAAAAAAGGCCCACAATACTGCGGGCCATATAAGTATGTTATAGATTGTCCTCGGATATCGTTTATTTTTTCTCAAAATCGAGTGAAATCGAGTTTATGCAATAGCGTCGGCCTGTTGGTTTGGGTCCATCGTCAAAAACGTGCCCCAAATGCCCACCACAGCGTCGGCAATGTACTTCTTCGCGTAGCATACCGTGTGAGTTGTCTCGACTGATTTCGACATTGTTTTTGTCATAGGGGGCGTAATAACTCGGCCATCCAGTGCCGCTGTCAAACTTGGTTTCGCTGCTGAAAAGTTCAAGACCACAACCTGCGCAGGTGTATACACCTTTGTCGTGATGATCCCAAAACTCACCGGTAAATGCTCGTTCAGTACCATGTTCACGGAGTACGCGGTACTCTTCAGAGGAAAGGCATTTGGCCCATTCTTCTTTTGATTTAGTCACCTTATCGGTATCAGATGGTGTGGGATTTGAGTTAGACATTACTTGAAACGTTGAATTGGTTGTTGATTCTGAAGCAGGGGTTGAGCTGCACGTCCATATGCAGATTCCCAATGCCAAAGGTAATAGGAGGAAGAAGTGTTTGTTTTGCATAACTTTTTCCAAGATAAAACCAATTTGAGCCGAATGTTGTTCAATTAACGTTTTTTCGTGAATTCAACCTACTTCACCCACACCAATAATTTATTCGATTGCAACGGGGAAGGTCACTTCGATATCGGTGTCTCCAGGGTCGCAAGAACCGTTTTTGATATCCGGTTGGTGTTTGAGAACAATGGTGACTTCTCCGCTGCTCGCTGCACCTGATGTCCATTCGCTTTGGAGTCCAACTTCGTAGGTGCCGTCGGAATCTGTGCGTACGATCGAAAGATTCGCGTTTTCAGGGCTGAAGCAAAAAAGATGCTCATCATCCTCTTCTTCAATTTCCTCGGTTATGTTTTCTGCAGGACTAACGCTTTCATTCAAAAGAGTGAGAAAACACCCGTATTCGGTGGCAGGTTGCATGAAAATTGTGTCGATGGGTTGAGGTGCTGCACCACCAGGACCATCAACGTCGCTGAAAACGAATACAGCTGTGTCACCAGTGCCGTCAAGGCGGTACAAATGCACTTGAAGTGTTGTGATCAATTCTTCCTCGTGTACTTCAGGTGTTGGAGTGGTTACTTCGTTATCGTCTTTTTTACAAGCGGCTAACAGAACAATCACGGCTAACAAAATGAATTGAAAGTTTGTTTTCATTTTTTATAAAAATTAAGTGGTATGTTTAAATAGACTTGAATGTTTCGACCCAAGGCGTCATGGTAATAGCGCATGCGGTCGGTATACAAACGATAAGAGTTATTGAAAATGTTTTCTATTCCAGCCCCGAATTCCACGTTTGAAGTGCGAATGGCATATTCTCCATGAATGCGCAAACCGTGAACGAGAGCGGACTTCGGTGGTGGAAGGATGTCAATGGCATTGGATACCCGCCATTGCTTATTGATATATAATGAGTTCCATTCTGCGAAAAGTCGTAGTGTTTTTTTCCGTACGATGGGGTAGCGAATGATCATTCGGTATTGATCGGACGGGGTATATGCGGGTGTGTTTTTTTCCTTGAGTAGTGTGGTGCGCAATGATTGATGTGTGAGCGCTATACTCGCAGAATTGCGCCATAGATAATCGATTTGGGCGTGGAGGCCTGCAAAATAGGCGTCTGATTGCTCGAATTTGGTGACAGGAAAGGCGCCGCGAATGGTGAGTATTGGTGTTTTTTGGGGATTTGAATAAATGTAATCCTGTATATACTGAAGCATTCCCGTGGCGGTAATTCGGAACGAGCCCTTTGTGATTTGGTATTCTCCTAGCAGGCGATGGGCGTATTCTTGTACCATGCGATCGTTCCCCATTTCATAGATCGCTAGGCCGTGATGCAGGCCATTTGAATACAATTCGTTGATTGTTGGCGGCCGATTAGCTGTAGTGAAATGAACGTGTAGTCGTTGGTTTATACGTGGGTCGTGCGACCAGGTGACTCCAATACTTGGCTGGAAATATCTTTTTTCCATTTGTTCAACATGGCCGTTGATGTTTCGATATACATTTTGATTCAGATGATCTATTCGGGTACAGACGCTAATTGAATGCTTGCTTTTTTTCCATTGCATTAGCCAGGAGGTGTGCTTAAATGATCGGGTGTAATTGGGTATGTAGAAGCGTCCGTTGTACGTATTGGTTTGATGATGATAACCGAATTGTAGTGCGGTGCGAAATTCGTCACTCCATTGAGTAGTCCATTGCACCTGACCTTGGTAATCTGTCAGGTGTAAATGCAATGCTGGTGTGTTAAGTGCTGCGAGTGAATCGTTCAGGGGCACATGCGAGTCATATTCTTTTCGTTCGTCGTATTGACGGCCGAAAGTGAGTTGAATAGCTGATCCTGGTTTTATTTTATAGATGACTTTCGCTTGGCTTGCTTCGTGATAGATGTTTTGATAAGGGCGTTCTATGGTACGCGTAAATTCAGCTTGTGGAAGTGTACCTTCTTCAATGCGCATTTGAAGATCTGTTAAGTTGCCACTATGAGAGCCTTTAAAAATGCCAATGGTGGTGAGATAGATTCCGTGTTCAAGAAGGAGTTCCCAATTGCGACGTTGCCATGAAATACTACCATCCCAGGCGTATTCTTTAAAGCCAGTATTGGACAAAAAACCAGAAGGATTGCTCATGTTGCCAGCGCGGGAATCGGAACCCGTCAATCGAAGTCCAATCCCTTTGATCCGGTTGGGACGATAGCGAAAATCAACGGCGTTAAAAAATTGATGACCATTGGTTCGGTAGGATTGGCGCCAATGTAGCGACCAATGAATTGAGTCTTCAATAATTGGTGGAGATAGACGAATTACACCGCCAACCCCATCACCGGCAAGGGCTATTGCTTCAGCGCCGTGCAATTGTTCTATGCGCGATGCATACAATGGATTTATTTCAGGACCATGATCCAAACCCCATTGTTGGCCCTCAAGACGCATCGTGTTTTTGATCAAAATGAGTCGCTGGCCTGTAAATCCAAAATAGGTGGGTTTGGCTATTCGACTTCCGGTTTGCAGGGTGGTCATGCCTGGTAGTCGTTCCAATTGAAACGCTAACGGTGCCGATTGCAGCGCAGTATTTTCTCTAACGTATAGGATATTTTGTTTGCTCAATGGCAACCCTGTTTCAACATCTATGGAGGGTAAGGTATAAGTGACTTTTGGAAGCAAAATGGACAGCGTGTCTCGTACAGCGAATAGCGCGTCTTGACGTGAAACAATAGATCCTCCTTGCCAGAAGCAAGCTACATAGCGCCCATAACAAAGCTGACTAAAGTGTATGCTGTTTTGGCCCTGGTAAGCAAGACTTTTTTTGGTTGATGCGGTTTCGATGACAACTGAATCACCAATTGCTCCATCAGGGATTACCACGACGACTACACCTGTGCATTGACTATAACTTGGCAGAAGTATGCCGAGGCATAGTAGCATGGTCAGGATTATTCGTATCACGTAAATGCAATTATGTTGCAATAATACGCTGATTTTTGTCATATATGCAACTTTGTTGCATTAAAAATAGATGTCGACTTTTTGTAGTCGAAGAACAACATTACATTTGCGCATGCCCAAACAAGTACGAAATACCGCTGCGAAAACAGCCGTAATTGAAATGCTGAATACATCCAAAACCGCATTGTCGCACGCTGAGATTTACAATCATCTGCAATCGACGTGCGATCGTGTGACTGTATATCGCGTTTTGGATCGGTTGATCGAAGAAGGTGCGGCTCACCGTATTGCTTTGTCCGATGGTACCGTCAAGTATGCTTTGTGCGAAGAATGTGGCGATGGGCATCACCATATGCATTCTCATTTGCATTTTAATTGTATTCAGTGTGGTGGTGTTTCTTGTTTAGAATCGGAGATTCCCAAAGTGCAATTGCCGCGAAAGTTCAAATTGCATGACGTCAGTTTAGTGGTTAACGGAATTTGTGCCTCATGCAACGAGTAATCCTCTTTATCATCATTGGTATTCCAATGTTGCTTGGCGCATGCTGGATGCAACAACATGTTCCTACCACAGCGGAAAAGGAAGCTCTGGGCAGTCGATTGTTTTTTGATAAGATGCTCAGTGAACCGGATGGACAAGCTTGCTCTGTATGTCACGCACCTCGGACAGCTTTTGCCGACCCGGATGGTGCAGCGGTTTCCGAAGGAATGTTGGATGGTGCCTTTGTCAATCGCAATTCTCAATCTTTGATGTATGTGTCTTTTGTTCCGCCTTTGAGCAAGAACGTCGAAACGGGAACATATCATGGCGGATTGTTTTGGGATGGCCGCTCCAATGATTTGCTACACCAATTATCCGGGCCGCTTTTTAATCCCGCGGAGATGAATAATGCCGACACAGCTGAGCTGGTGTATGAAATCAAATTTGCCAATTGGCGCAAAGACTTCAACAGGATTTACAATAAACCTAAAACAGCTGAAGCACAATACCGTGCTATGATTGATGCGATCGCGCACTATGAGGCTAGCGCCGAATTGAGGCCATTCAGTTCTGCTTATGATTTGTTCCTCGTCGGTAAGTATCGGATGACGCCAACCGAGGAGATGGGATATGAATTGTTTAAAGGCAAGGCCCAATGCACGAATTGTCACAGTATTCAGCCCGTGGATGCGGCTGGTCACGTATTGTTTACGGATTATTCTTATCACAACTTGGGTTTGCCAATTAATCCAACCAATCCGTTTTATACTACCTTCTCAACCCTTAACCCGAATGGACGTTCGGCCATTGATCGTGGTCTCGGTGCGGTAGTGAATGATACAAATCAGGATGGTAAGTTTCGCACGCCATCGTTGCGAAATGTTGAGGTTACGGCGCCATACTTTCATCACGGTGGTATCGCTACTTTAGAAGAGGCTGTTCATTTTATAGTTGCACGCGATCAAATGCAATTGGTGCCCGAAGTTGCAACCAACATTGAAAAACAGCACGTAGGGAGTCTCGATATTACTCCGAGTCAGGAAAAAGCGATTGTTGCTTTTCTCATGCTCCTGACCGATGGTTACACAAATGAATAATGAAATAGCCTTGAACGATAGTCGTTTGTGGAGAGCATCTTCTACTTGGAATGAGCTTCACTTTTCTTTTTATACCTGACGAATAAGTTAGTATAAAGCAGGCGACCGAACCGAAAGCTGATAGGAAATAACAACAGGAGCACAGCGGTTACGATAGCGAATTGAATCATCTTGTTTAAATCGGGTGCAAGAACGGAAGTGGCAACCCAGATAGTCACAAACCATGCAACATTTAAAGCGTAACTCACATACATTGATCCGTAAAAAAATCCAGGCTCTAACTCATAATGCAATTTGCAATTGGAACAATCTTCGTGCATTTGTGTAAATGTCGATAGCCGATAAGGATTGGAGGTTTTGAAAAAATCACCTGTTTGACAACGTGGGCATTTGTTCTTTGTGACACTATAAAAAATACTTCCTTTTCCGATCATTTGCCTTGCGAATTTTCTATTGCAACAAAGATATGTACTCGACAAAAGCCAATTCCTGATTTAGGTCATAAATTGAGTTAGATGTTGTTAGACGTAGCGTTGAAGCGGCAAATCTTGGTCTGAAGTATTCCATTTCTTTCAGGCGCAGGAATGAAAGGCAAGCCTTTACCTGGCACTTGTAAAATCAGCGTTTCATCATCATTTCGTTGGAGCCGCCAAGTATTGACCGGTGTATGACTTCTTACATTTTAGAAGGTCTTTAGGCGTTCCTTCGAATATCAATTGCCCTCCTTTTGCACCGCCCTCTGGTCCAAGATCGATGACCCAATCGGCGCAGCGAATAACGTCGGGGTTGTGCTCAATAGCTACGATGCTATGACCTAAATCGAGCAACGCTCTGAAAGACCGCATGAGTTTATTGATGTCGTGAAAATGGAGTCCTGTCGTCGGTTCATCAAATATGAATAACGTGTGCTGTGGGTTATGGCCTTTGGCGAGGAAGGTAGCTAACTTAATGCGTTGCGCCTCACCACCACTAAGCGTTGAACTACTTTGACCCAAGGTGATATAACCCAAACCAACATCCTGCAACGGTCGAAGCTTTGAGAGTAAATTGCGATGATTCGTGTCTTGCTGTTTTGAAGCGAAAAAGTCGACAGCATCATCGATCGTCATGTTGAGAATGTCGCTGATCGTTTTCTCGTGGTAGCTGACCTCTAGTATTTCTTCTTTGAATCGTTTGCCTTTGCATGTTTCACAGACGAGTTTGATGTCGGCCATGAACTGCATACTGATGGTTTGAAATCCTTCTCCTTCGCACGTTTCGCAGCGCCCACCTTCTGTATTAAAGCTGAAATGCCCGGGCTTATAGCCGCGATGTTTACTGATACTGGTCTCACTATAGATTGCACGAATTTCATCATAGGCCTTCACATAGGTCACTGGATTACTCCGCGATGATTTCCCAATGGGATTTTGATCAACCCATTCTACGGCTTTAATGGTTGATACATCACCGGCAAGTCCATCGAATTCACCGAGTCTTTCGGTCGTAATTCCAGTCAACTCTTTCTGTAGAGTAGGGAAGAGCATGTTCTTCACTAGAGTGCTTTTACCTGATCCGCTTACGCCGCTGATAATTGTAAATGCTCTTAATGGAATCGCCACATCAATGTCTTTGAGATTGTTTTCGCGCGCACCTTGTATGATGATTTTGTCCCGAGAGACCAAACCACGAGCAGGAGATTCGATGTGGGAGCGTCCTGTCAAATAATCGGCAGTAAGCGATTGGCTGTATTCGATGAGGTTATCTAAATGACCATTAAAAACAACATGTCCGCCGAGACTACCCGCTTCGGGTCCCATGTCGATGATATGATCGGACGCGCGCATGATTTCCTCGTCATGTTCAACCACAATGACACTATTGCCTTGGTCGCGTAATGCCTTAAGGACTTCTATCAAACGCTGTGTGTCTCGAGGATGTAAACCAATACTCGGTTCATCCAGTATATACATACTTCCTACCAAAGAACTTCCCAAAGAAGTTGCGAGGTTGATACGTTGACTTTCGCCACCGCTTAAGGTGTTGCTGAGGCGATTGAGCGTGAGGTATTCCAAACCAACGTCGCACAGGTATTTCAGACGATTGTTGATCTCAAGTAGTATTCGTTTGGCCACCGGTGCACGATGAGCATCCAATTCCAGTTGTTGGAAAAAGGAGTAACATTCACCAATGCTCGTGGTGACCAAATCACTGATGCTTTTCCCGCCGACCTTCACGTAGTTGGCGTCTTTGCGAAGGCGCGTGCCTAGACAATCAGGGCAGGTGGTTTTACCGCGGTAACGACTCAACATCACGCGGTATTGGATTTTATACGACTCTGATTCAATGAATTTAAAGAAGGCGTGCAATCCACCGAAATGTTCGTTACCGTCCCATACCAATTTACGTTGAGCCGCTGTGAGTTCAGCCCATGGTTTGTGGATGGGGAAATCAAATTTGCGAGCGGCCAAAACCAATTGATCTCGCCATTCGCTCATTTTTTCGCCTTTCCAGCAGGCGACGGCATCTTGATAAACACTGAGTTTTTTGTTGGGCACAACAAGATTTTCGTCGATACCTATTATACTGCCAAATCCTTCGCATGTCTTACAAGCACCAACAGGATTGTTGAATGCAAAGAGATGCACCGATGGCTCCTCGAAAGTGATGCCATCCAGTTCGAATTTATTGGAGAAATGGAATTGCTTTTTGTCGCTCACACGCTCGAGGATGCATTCTCCCTTGCCCTCAAAAAATGCGTTTTCTACTGAATCAGCCAAGCGAGTCAAATTATCTTCCGAGGTATCTGCCGTAACACGATCGATAACCAGGTAAGTGGATTGTGAAGGTTTGAGGAGTTCAAAAGCTTCTTCCATTAATTCAATGCGGTCACCAATCTTTAAACGCGAATACCCTTGTTGTGCGAGCAGTTGAATTTTCTTAGCGAGTTCTTCCTTTGTTTTACCTTGGATAGCGGTCAGAATCAAGAATCGCTCTTCTTCTTGATGCGTCATGATGCGATCGATCACATCGGAGGTGCGATGACGCCGAACTTCTTCTCCAGATACAGGCGAGTAGGTAATGCCGACGCGAGCAAACAACAATTTGAGGTAGTCGTAAATTTCTGTCGAAGTGCCAACCGTAGATCGGGACGTTCTGCTTGTTACCTTTTGTTCAATGGCAACAGCTGGACTGATACCTATAATAGAGTCTACATCAGGCTTGTCTAACCTGCCCAGAAATTGGCGGGCATAACTCGAAAGACTTTCTACATAGCGACGTTGGCCTTCGGCATACAACGTATCAAATGCCAATGAAGATTTTCCTGAGCCGCTCAAGCCTGTGATGACAACGAGTTTGCCGCGGGGAATTTCGACCGATATATTTTTGAGGTTATGCACACGCGCCCCTATTACATGGATCGGTTTGTTTTTGCCGGTTGCGGTTTGGAGGCTTGTCACCTGTTTTTTATTCGATTTTTTTGACTTGATCGTTTCGCTCGTTGCCATAGGTAGCAAAACTCGTAAGGAAGGGCGCATGTTCTATCACCGAGTGCAAAAACATGGAAAACTTTTATCGTAATGCAACTTTTTAGAAAAGAATTTGGTATATGTCAAAAATTGTATTATATTTGAAATAATAAACGGGATCGTACAATAAAGGAAAAATTCCAGCGTTCCCCCAATCAACCTCTAAACACAAAGACGCCAATAGAATAAACTCTACTTTTTAGTTCTAATTATTCCAGTTTAACAGAACCCAAAAAAGGAGGTTATTATGCGTCTAAATCTTTTAACAGACCGTCAATTGGTAAATGCCTATGCTGAAGGCAATGAGGCGGCATTCGGAGAGTTGTTGTTGCGATACAAGAGCCGAGTTTTCAGTAAAATCATGATGTATGTGAAAGATCGCGCACTGGCCGAGGATATCTTCCAGGATACCTTTGTTCGAGCGATTCATGCACTTAAAGAAGGCCAGTACAACGAGGAAGGCAAGTTTAGTGCTTGGATTCTTCGCATTGCTCACAATCTCTGCATCGACCATTTCCGTGGCGACAAAAAAATGCCAAAAACCCGTCAGCGCGATGACTATGATCCATTCGATCATATAGCAGGCGATGAAAAGAACACGGAAGACTTGGCCATCAATGCCCAGGTTTTGGGGGATGTGCGTCGGTTGATCCAGTATTTGCCCGCCGAACAAAAGGAAATCGTGATGATGCGCATGTATTATGACATGAGCTTTAAGGAGATTTCTG
>JBDKJN010000219.1:0-3755 GCA_039796595.1 Bacteroidota bacterium | reverse complement strand
TCGCCATACAACCCGACTCAAAGCCTATTTGTTATCGTTTTTTGTCTTCAGCATGGGTGTTCAAACTATCATGCAAATGGCGGCTTTTTTTGGCGAAAAAGAAGTGCATCGCGTTGGTCCGAATGGCGAAGACATTGTTGGCCTTGAAACAGGTCAATTGATCGGTGCAATACTTCTCGTCCAACTTATAGCTATCCCAGGCGCATTTACCTTCTCCGCGCTTAGTCGACGCATTGGTAATGCATCCACTCTTCGCTGGGCACTGGGTATATGGGCGTTGGTTTGCATCTACGGATATCTTTTCATCTCCACACCTATAACCTTTTATGTAGCCGCAGGATGCATTGGTTTTATTATGGGAGGCACACAAAGTTTAGCAAGAAGTACGTATTCAAAATTTTTACCTATAACAGACGACACTGCTTCTTACTTCAGCTTCTATGACGTCACTGAAAAAGTGGGGCTCATTATCGGGCTCTTATCCTTTGGTTATCTGGAAGGTGTTTTCGGTAGTCTAAAAGCATCCATCTTAGCATTGTCCGCATTCTTTATCATCGGACTTCTTTTGATGCTGCGTGTTCCAAAAAAGGAAGCACCTCACGAACAACTTCAATTCCAATCATAACTATGCCACGCTTTTTTGCGCTCCTTGTACTTGCATCCATTTTAGTTGTAAGCTGCAAAACAAAGCAACCGGTCCAAAATGAAGAGCCAATTCCTACTTCATCCGGCGGTCGCAAAATGTCCAATTTCCAGTTCTTGCGTCAATGTATGATTGGCAATTTTAGCAGCGAGTTGCAAGCAGCTAAAGACAGTGATTTTTTTGACATAAGACTGCGCATGGTCCCCATCTGGGAAGCCAACGAGGAGGTTTTTTATCTCTATGTAGAACAATCCGTGGCCACCTCATTGGACAAACCTTATCGCCAGCGGATATATAAAGTGGTGAAGGAAAATGATAATGCATTTACCAGTTATATCTATACCGTGACACAACCGTTGCGACTCACCGGTAAAACAAGCGATGACCCCATATTTAAACAATTGACGCCAGATTCACTTCAAATCAAAGACGGCTGCGAAGTTCATTTAATGTTTGATGTCGAGTCACTCACCTTTAGCGGCAGCACAGGTGAAAAAACATGCCCGAGTGATCGTTCGGGTGCCTCATGGACTTCGAGCAAAGTGAATATCGATGAAACCAAAATGGTGAGCTGGGATCAAGGATGGAATAACGAGGGCAAACAAGTCTGGGGAGCTATTAAGGGCGGTTACATTTTTATGAAGCAATAGAATGTGCGGAATCGCAGGTGTCATACAATTGGGGAGTACACCTCGACAAGACAATGAAAAAAGTTTGAGTCGAGCCCTCGATGCCATGCAACACCGAGGGCCTGATCATCGCCGTCAAATCGAATTGCAGGGCATGCACATCGGACATGTTCGATTATCGATCATCGATACACAAGCCGCGGCCCACCAACCCATGACCGATGTTTCTGGTCGGTATACCCTCGTATTCAATGGTGAAATTTTCAATTTCCAAACCCTGCGCCAAGGCCTACAACAGCAGGAATTCCGAACGTCAAGCGATACCGAAGTCCTCTTGTATCATTTGATCGAAAACGGAATCAACAAAATCCATGAACTCAATGGATTCTTTAGTTTTTGTTTTATTGATCAAAAAGAGCAGCGTATTCATATCGCACGCGATCGAATGGGTGAAAAACCATTGTATTACGGCATTTTTCACGATCATTTTTATTTTGCTTCCGAACTGCAACCGCTATTGGCATTTGATATTCCGAAAGAACTTGACAAACATGCAACGACGCACTTTTTGCAACACGGTTATTATCCTCCCGATCGAAGTGCCATTCAAGGAATACAAAAATTGGAACGCGGGCATGTGATCACGATCAGCGAAGGACGATGTAATGTCAAAGCGTGGTCGTTGCCTGAGACGACCTATGACATTAATAATCCTGCTGAAGCATTTCGCGAAACTTTTGATGCTGCTATAGAACGCCGCTTGATCTCCGATGTACCTTTATGCACATTGCTGAGCGGCGGTATCGACAGCAGTTTGGTCACTTCCATTGCACATCAACATCAGCACACTATTCCTGCATTTACCCTGCGTTTCATAGGCTCTGAATATTTGGATGAATCGAGTATCGCTGCGCGGTTTACCCGCGAAAGAAATATTGAGCATCATATCTTGAGCATCGATCAGAGCCAGCTGAATAAAAACTTTGGTGCCATGCTCCAAGTTATGGATGAACCGTTTGGCGACTCATCGGCCTTGGCGTTGTACAGCCTGACACAAGCCATAGGACGACCCTATAAAGTAGCGTTAAGCGGCGACGGCGGTGATGAATTACTCGGTGGCTATCGCAAACACATGGCTTGGATGCGCGCAAATGAAGCGTCCGCTTTGAATAGCATTCTCAAAATACTACCTCTAAAACTCATTCCATCCAAAGGTGAAGGTCGTGAAAACAAATGGAGCGATCGCTTGCGCAAACTCAAAAAATACGCAGCATTGTTGAACACGCCGTCGGAACAACGTTATGCGGCATTGCGCGCTTTTGTGGCTGACACAGAAATGCAATCGTTACAGCACATCTTCCCGGCGTTTACATCACACGTTGATGTGAAGACACTCAATGCATTTTTACTCGCCGATCAGCGCTGGGTATTGCAAGGCGATATGTTGACGAAAACCGACCGCTGTGGCATGTGGAGTAGCATGGAAATTCGCAGCCCATTTATGGATCCAGAAGTAATTGGATTCTGCAATGCGTTGTCGGAAGAATGGAAGATCAGTCACGGTCGCCAAAAAAAATTGCTCTTCGAGAGTTTCAAGAACGATTTACCCGAATGGTTGTGGCAAGCACCCAAACGCGGTTTTGAAATTCCGTTGCAAGCCAATATCGATGGTTGGATCAACGCGTTTTCGCCAAATGAACAAGATAAAAGTGAAGACTTTATAGCATTGCTACATCGCATGCGCGACCCAAAGACCTCATTGTATTTGCGCTACAATCTATTGATGCTTTTGCATTGGATGGAGCGGAATGACATATCCGTATAATGAAATATCCGAGTGCAAACTTAATGGTAGTTATTAGACCAACAGATCACTGATTCAACCGATCACTAAAACCCTCCAATAATAATTTTCGCATTGGAGCGGCTTCTTCGTCGGGATGTTCATTGAGCGACATTTTTAAGATGCTCACGGCTTCTAACAATTCTTCTTCCAACAACTCGTGTTCGGTGTTGTCCAGTAACGAAAGAATTTCAAGGCATTCTTCATAGGTACCACTTGCAGCCAATTCTGCAATCAACACCCATCCCTCTTCGGGTTGGATATTGCTGCTCCACATGAAATGGAAAAAATCTTTGCGGCAATGTTTTAGTTCTGGCGCACGCAAAGCCTTCATAAAAATTTCTTCGACACCACTCACTTTTAGAGTAGTCAAAATTTCTTGCAGGCGAACCGCAACCGCAGGAGCTGGCTTTTGTGCATACAACACCAAAAGAGGTTCTACCAATTCGGCATATGGATATTCATCCAATTGGTGAAGGGCTTGCAACACCGTATTGGTATCGTTGCTAAACAAACCCGTTTTGATCTCCTCTAATTTCTTTTTGCTGCGTGTTGACATGGTGCAAATGTAGGCTTTGGGGGAGTTGAATTGCAATAGTCTGTCTGTCGGGAGGAATTGCAATTCATCCGACAGACAGAT
>JBDKJN010000218.1:0-3054 GCA_039796595.1 Bacteroidota bacterium | reverse complement strand
CGTTGCAATATTGGACAGAACGTGGTGGTTTCGCCACAAGTTGTATTGGGCAATAACGTCAAAATCCAGAACAATGTCTCCATTTATACCGGAGTAATCTGCGAAGATGACGTGTTTTTAGGGCCTTCATGCGTATTTACCAATGTGATCAACCCCCGTAGCGCAGTAGCTCGCAAAGACGAATACCGTCAGACCATTGTAAAAAAAGGCGCCAGTATTGGGGCCAACGCCACTATCGTATGTGGTCATGATATCGGGGCTTACGCATTTATCGGGGCTGGGGCGGTTGTTACGAAGGAAGTGCCTGATTATGCGCTAGTTGTGGGAAATCCTGCCCGACAAATGGGCTGGATGAGCCGAAATGGCCATAAATTAAACTTCGACAAAGAGGGCCTTGCGAGCTGCCCAGAGACGGGCGAACGCTATCAATTGAAGGACAATCGAGTAAGTTTCTTGGGAGAATAAAAAAGTCGATGCACATTTGCACCTCTTTTCCAAAACAACCCCATGTTGTTTGTTGCAACAACAGGAGGAGAAACTACTATTATGATATACGATCAGCTACTTAAAAAAGAAGCCAAACTCGCCGTTATCGGATTGGGCTATGTAGGCTTACCCATTGCACTTGAATTCGCCCGCAACTTAAAAGTTGTAGGATTCGACATCAACCAGGAACGCGTCAACTTGATGCGCCGCAATATCGACCCTTCGCAAGAATTGGACAGTTCAGCCTTCGAAGGTTGCGACATCCTTTTCACAGCGGATCTCAACGATCTCAAAGACGTTAACTTCTTTATCGTTGCTGTACCTACCCCGATTAACAATATGAATTTGCCCGATCTGGGTCCCGTATTAGCTGCATCGCGCACAGTGGGTAAAGTGCTTAAGAAAGGCGACTACGTGGTATATGAGTCTACTGTTTATCCAGGCTGCACAGAAGAAGATTGTGTTCCGATTTTGGAAGAATTGAGTGGCTTAAAAATGACTACTGACTTCAAAGTGGGTTATTCTCCAGAGCGTATCAATCCAGGTGATAAGAACCATACTATCCGCACCATTAAAAAAGTAGTGAGCGGATGTGATGCAGAATCATTGGAAGAAATTGCCAAAGTATATGAAGTAGTTGTTGATGCTGGCACACACCGCGCATCATCGATCAAAGTAGCTGAGGCGAGTAAGATCATTGAAAACACCCAGCGCGACGTCAACATTTCGTTGATCAACGAGTTGAGTATCATTTTGAATAAAATGGGCATCAATACTTACGATGTATTGGAATCTGCCCGTACCAAGTGGAATTTCTTGCCTTTCACTCCAGGACTAGTAGGTGGACACTGTATTGGTGTTGACCCTTACTATTTGGTTTACAAGGCAAAGAAAGTAGGTTATCACAGCAAGGTGATCAGCAGTGCGCGTTATGTCAACGACAGCATGGGCTTCTATGTAGGTAAACAAACCGTGAAGCGTATTTTGGAATTGGGACGCAATGCTTTGGAGTCAAAAGTGTTGATCATGGGTGCTACATTCAAAGAAGACGTAAGCGATGTGCGCAACAGCAAGGTGGTGGATGTGATTCGCGAATTGGAATCGTTTAGCGTACGCATCGACGTAATTGACCCACATGCCGAAAGCGAAGAATTGCATCACGAGTATGGCTTTGGCTTGGTTGAGAAGCCAGAAGCTGGTGCATATGATGCAGTGATCATCGGTGTACCCCATAAAGAATATGCTAATTTGGACGAAGCCTATTTCAAGAGTTTGATGAAAGACGGCAAAGGCGTATTGGTTGACATCAAAGGGTTGTATCGCAATAAGATCAGCGAGTTGTCGTATTGGAGTTTGTAAAAATTCGATAGATATACAAATAATTAAGTGCGTGACTATCACGCACTTTTTTTGTTTGGACCTGTTGTCTTACAGAATTCAATTTACAGTGGCTCCGTGCATAAGATGAAGATATCGAAACCAAACGGCAAATTACTTTATGATTCGTCGAATAAACGGCTCTTGTGCAAATTGTATTCGCTTTGAATTTTGTTATCTTTGAATGTGGAATTTAAAAAGCTATACATCATCGGTGGATGCAACGGAGCGGGAAAAACCACTGCCTCATTCAATATTCTCCCTGAACTGCTCGATTGCAAAGAATTTGTGAACGCTGACGAAATAGCAAGGGGACTTTCTCCATTTCAACCAGAAAAAGTGTCCATTGAAGCTGGTCGAATCATGCTCAAGAGAATTGAAGAATTGATCAAATCTGATCAAGATTTTTCATTTGAGACTACATTATCTTCAAGATCATTTGCCAACACTATAGAATTGGCAAAATCAAAAGGCTACTTTGTAACGCTGGTATTCTTCTGGTTAGATTCGATTGAATTAGCTAAAGATCGTGTAAGAAAGAGAGTTTCAGAAGGTGGTCACCATATTGATGAAGTTGTGATAGAAAGAAGATATAAAGCTGGACTAAAAAATTTGTTTCACTTGTATTGTCAACGTGTTGACTCCGTATTATTATACGACAACTCCAATATAGAGTCCATATTGATAGCCGAAAAAGAAATCGATGGCAATTTCATTGTTCACAATCAAACTAAGTTTAACATCATTCAAGCATCACTAAATGAGCAATAAAGAAAAAGAAATATTGAAGGACAGAATTAAAAAAGCCATTCAAATTTCATCACAAAAATTGATTGAAAAAAAGAGAGCACTAGGTCAAAAACTGGTGGTAAGTGACAATGGCAAAATCATCTTCATTGAACCTTAACAGGGCGTTGCATTCCTATCGAAGATTGGATGTTCGAATAATCTGTTGTCTTACAAATGGTGATTTGCATCTAGAAAAGACTGCATCAATTGCTTGCGCCGGATACCAAACTAGTGAAAACACTTGCACTCACTGCTGCATCATTCCTTGAAAAACTTTCTTGTGTAATTCAACACGATGAAATTTGAATCATAACAAGGCTTTACGCAAAGCATCCAATATGAACCAACAGGACTTGACGGATAAACTACACAGACACGTTACCCACTTGTCTAAAATGGAAA
>JBDKJN010000217.1:0-3123 GCA_039796595.1 Bacteroidota bacterium | reverse complement strand
GTAGTTAGGCCAGCTCCAGAAAGGCTTGTTCCAGGTGTCGGAGATTGAGTTAAAACAATGTTTGCACTAGGGGTGCAATTGTCAATAACCGTAGCCATTGATCGATAGTCTTGAAGTGTAGCAGAACAAGTCGCGTCAAGGAATATGGTTTGCGTATTTGGACATGTGATCGTAGGTGGTGAAACATCCACAACGTTGACGTTGAAACTACAGGTGGTAGTTTGACCATAATGGTCGGTTGCGGTATAAGTTTGTGTTGTTGTTCCTATCGGGAAGGAACTTCCTGAAGGTAATCCAGAAGTTTGTGTGATGCTTGGACAATCAAATTCTACAACGAATCTGAATTGATCTGTGCTATGTTCATCATCCCATGCGCCTAGTGCTAAATGATTGATTAACGCATAGTGTTGAGAGCCATCTATGTTATTGGGCTCACCAGCTGACCAATTCGTGTACGTGCCTGTTTCACCATTTGTCCAACGCCAAGTACCATCATTTGCAATGTCCGTGTATCCAATCCAGTGCCTGTTGTTCGCTGTATTATTAGCTATGAATGTATTTTCAGCTGCGGATGAAATAGTCACAAGATGCCCTCCCAACGCATATGCAATGGAATCGGCCTGCTCCCATGAGACAAAGGCATTGCTTCTAAAATACTTGTGGTTATTGAAGGTGCCCATGGCGGTAAAGCCAGGAAGTGTGTTAGCAGCCAAGCATGCGCCACACGCCGGCGAAACTGTTGGAGGCGTGATTGTCGCCGTTGCAAAGCAATTTGCTCCAGCATTTACCGTGATATTCGTAGGGCAATTGTTAATGACAGGGCCATTAGAAGGGCGAGGTACTACCGTAATCCATTGAACAACCGAGTTTCCGCTTTGGTCTGTGGCTGTTATTGATACATGTATTGCCTCCAGACCATTTACCACTGTTCCAGGCGCTGGTGATTGTGAGAGTGTCAAGTTACTGGCAGCAGTGCAATTGTCGTTAGCCATGAAGAGGTTGCGGTAATCGCCTAATACTCCGCCGCATGAACTGTTTAGGGCAAGAACTTGATTGCCTGGATTGGACAAGGTTGGAGGTACGAGTTCACGAACCACAAAGGCTGTTGTACAGATAACTGAACTATTGCGGGTGAAAGTAATAGTATGTGTTCCAACGGACAAAGAAGTTCCCGGTGAAGGAGATTGCGCAACCAATTGAGAGGAACAAGGATTCATATTGTTATACGCACTGACCAAATCAGGCATGGACACCGTACATGTAGTGTCCAATGAAGTTGCGTCAGGTATCACAGGACAAACAAAAGGTGCACCTGCGCAGCATGAGCTGCTTATAGCCCCAACATCATAGTGTGCAATAAATCCATCGAAGGATAAGTTCAAAGGATTTTGCCCAGCTAACAAATCTCCGTTAGATGTTCCAACCACAAAAAGGCTATTGTTGTTTGCTCTGCACAAACCAAGACCAATGTCAAGATAACCCGTTGAATTGATACTCGACATGGATTGATAGACCAAGTCTTTATTAAATGAAAGTATAAAAGTTGCACCAGAAGTAAACGTTGGAGTTGTAAAAGTTCCCACGTTCATTCCATTTTTATGTGTACCAGTCAAATAGATGTTTCCTATTCGGTCGGTAACTAAATCGTAAATGATTTCACTATCGGCCCCGCTGCTCGATAAGATTCGGGCAGATATGGGCGCTCCAGTGTTTTTGTTATATCGTGCGATGAATGCATCATTGTTGCCAACGGTCGGATAAAGTCCTGGATTTGGCCCTGTCCACAATAACCACGATTGGGCAATGCCTCCCAAGAATACACCGTTGCAATCAGCTGCGATAGACACCGTTTTAGGATTACCGGTGTTGTGCAGTTGTGTTTGGAGCCAAAGGAGTTTTCCGTTAGGATCTATCGAACCGAATAGGAAATCGGGATCAATTGATGTGCTAAAAGCACTTAGAGTAGTGTTTGTGCTCGTGGTATTTGTCGCGTAGTCGAAATTAAAATCTAATCCTTGAAAATGACCGGCAAAGTAAACTGTATCGTTGTGTGCGCTGATATCCCATCGGGCTTCTGTTAGTGAGTTTGACACTGTATAATCGGCCTCTTGTGATCCACCAGCCAAAATCCATTGGTTTGCTCCTGTGTGAGTGTATTTGGCTATGAAGAGATCAGTATCGTCATTAGAGGAGGTGACATTAATTCCTTGCAATGATTCGTTGTTGTTTTCAAAAAAATGGCCCATTGCTACAACACCAGAAGACGTGTTGGTAATGCTGTGAAATGCATCGTCGCCAGATCCACCTTCTTGTTTTGCCCATCGCAACTGGCCATTGGGGTCATACGAACAAATAAAAGCTTGATAAGTTGAATTGCCTCCTCCGTCATCACTGAACGTTACAGGCGATGAACCGTTGAGTGAATTGAATATCATATTCGATTTATATCCACCTACAATATATAAATTACCAGAATCATCAACACATGCCGAAGTTGGGGTGTCATCTTTTGTTCCACCAATGGTTATGGCCCAATATAGAACTCCTAAGTCGTCGAATTTTACGATTAAAATATCGCGATCGCCGGCATTCGAAAGATTGGTTAATGCATCTGGCAAATACAATCCCAACACAGCTAACGGATCGGTAATGTCTTCGACATAACCAATCATGTAGCCATAGTTGTTTAACGTATCATAGGCGACACATGTCAAGGCATCATCACCATCAATATCACTTTGTGTGCCCCAAATTTGGGTCATAGTTTGGCCATGTGCTTCTTGTAGAAAAAGAGCGAGGAAACCAATAATTAATAACCGCAGAAACTTAAAATAGGGTAGTTGCAGCACTGTTTATGAATATAATAGGTGCATTTCTACGACAAAAGCATTAAAGTGTTACTATGCGACGTAAGTGTTTGATAGGCAAGTGATTAAATTGATATCAAGGTCGTTTCCAGGTATGCTATTTAGAGATAAAATTTAATAATTGTGATCGCCGCCCTCTATCATCTGCTTGATTTTTAGAGATTATCGTAGACGAATGCAGCAATCAAAAAATTCCCATCGTTGGTCGAATTCAAACTATAAGAATTGAATATTCACGGATACAGACCGAATGTTA
>JBDKJN010000216.1:0-4798 GCA_039796595.1 Bacteroidota bacterium | reverse complement strand
TGGAACAACGTCCTAATCTGATTTGTACGATGGTGTTGATTGATGCACGGCACGAGCCTCAAAAGATCGACCTGGAATTTATTGAATACCTCGGCGTTAGTGGAATTCCATTTGCCTGTGTATTTACAAAAGCGGATAAACTTAAACCAGGTGCACTGACCCGCAATATCGAAGTGTACCAAGCGGCGCTCCTAGAAACCTTCGTCACCTTGCCGCCTTTCTTCGTCACCTCAGCGGAACACAGCACTGGACGCCAAGAGCTCCTTAATTTCATAGAGCAATATATCTAGGGCCTTCTAAAAATCACGAAATAGCTGAATTGTCAGTTTACTGTGGTTAAACTAATCATCCAGATTTTTCAGATCAAGTTGTTTCGTACAAGCCGAGAAAAAAGCCAAAAACAGTACGTAGTAAAGCTCCGTTCAATCTCCTATTTCACTATACGTCCAATCGCTAATTCCCTTTGTATTTAGGCATTTCGGAAGCGCCTACGGATTTTAATTTTTCAGTAAACCTTAGACAAAAAAAAAAACGAAGGTACATGGCCTTCGTCTTTTTGGTTGAGGATGGAGACACCCTTCGGGTTAACATCTTTACATATTCAAGATCTTGAATTCTGTTCTTCTATTTTGTTCATGCGTCTTATCGTCGCATTCTACTCCATTCTTACAATGATTTAGCAATTCTGATTCACCATACCCTTTGGCTTTCAATCTGTCCTTATTGATGCCCTTGGAGATGATATATTCCACGGCACTTTTGGCGCGATTGTCCGAAAGCTTAGCATTGTATTCATCTTTACCACGCGCATCCGTATGTGAGCGCAACTCGATCACCATGGTTGGATACTTATTTAATACTGCAATTACTTTGTCCAATTCCACTGCCGCATCAGGACGAATATTGTATTTGTTATAATCGTAGTAGATGTTTTCAATTTTGATAATGTCACCTTTACACAACAAAGGCATATCAATCGTTATCGTTTTGCTGGAAGTGATATTCCCTGTGCTAAATGGCTCTTTTACTTCTCCACAATCCTTTTTAGAAGTTTTTACCTCGTAGCGATGATCCAAAGGAATATTTTCGAATTTGTATTCTCCCTGGGCATTTGTCGATGTGCGTATTTCCGTTCCAGTGGTAATGTCTACCAATATTACCTCCTGATTCGGCACTCCGGTTTTATCATCCTGATTGAATACTCGACCAGCTAAGTTTACTACTTTTTCTGGCTTCTTCAACAATGGTACCTTCACCGTAGTTCCACTTTCAGCGGCCGCAGCCACTTGCGAACTCGTAAGTGAAGATTTATTTTCCTCATAATTATTCTTGGTGGCGCGGAATTCATAATTGCTCAACGGATTCAAACACATATTGAATCGACCTGTGCTATCCGTTGTTACAGCGCTTCTTTCCTTGCTATTCTCAAACACTTTTACCAATGCTTCTTTGAGCGGCTCACCGGTCGCGTTATCCACGATCAACACATCTGTATTGGTGCATTGCTTTTTGAAGTAATAAATGTCATCATTTAGCTTCTGAGCTTTTCTGTTGCTGCTGAAATACCCTGTATTGCCATCAGCGGCAATGCACAATGCAAAATCATCGTCATTTGAATTGATTGGGGCGCCCATATTACGCGGTTCTCCTCCCGATTCACATTCGAACAAATCCAATCCACCCATGCCTTTTAAGCCATTCGATGCATAATACAATTTTCCATCAGCTGCAATGTGTGGGAATAGTTCATTACCCGCTGTATTGTATAGCGCTCCCAGGTTTTCAGGTTTAGACCAATTGCTGCCGTCATAGGAACATTTCCAAAGATCCATGCCTCCGAATCCACCTGGCATATCACTTGAGAAATAAAGCGTTTTACCATCGCTACTCAATGACGGATGAGCACATGAATACGCATCGCTATTGTAAGCAAACGGCACGTCAATACCCCATTTGCCGTCACTGAATTGACTGAAGAATATCTTCAATCGTGTTATATCCTTCGCATCTTTTCTGCGCTTTCCCTGTTCCACATTATTGCGCGTGAAATACATTTGTGATCCCGTGCTATTGAAGCAAACCGGTCCGTCATTGTAGTCAGTCAAAATTTCCTTTCCAAAAGACTGAACCCCCGAAAAGTTTGTTTCAGTTCCTTTTGCATGATACAATGTATAAAATCGTGCTCCTGCCCACTCATGTGTAAGACCTACCCATTCCGTAAGCGGGCGATTGCTCATGAACACCAATCCACCGTTATAGATCACCGGTGCAAAATCATTTTCATTTGAATTGATATTGATCTTGCTCACCTTGTAAACTCCTTCCATGGCTTTCATCGCAGCCAAATCCTGAATTCCTTGATTCAAATTCTTAACTCTGGCGTCTGTGGGTGCTATGGCCGAGAATCCATCCAATGCCTTTTTAGCCTGCTCATATTTCTCATTCTCCATTAAAGCATGGACATAATAAAAGTGTTGGTCAGGTGTGGCCGCACCACTGCTTACTACCTTGCCATAAGCTCGCTCTGCACCTTTGGTGTTCTGCGTTTGACGATAGCACTCCGCTAGTTTGGACCATACAGCAACATCGCCAGAATCGCGTTTCACAGCACGTTCATATCTTACTATGGCAGAACTGTACGCTAACTTTTCGTATTTTTTATTTCCCGCTTTGACTTGCGCCGAGGAAGATACCGCCAGCGCTAGAAATACAGCTACAATGGACAGGATGTATAATGTTCTTTTCATATCCAATTTCTTTTAGGATTCGTTGTTAGCTTTAGAAATATCGAGGGGAGATAATTTTATTTTTATCGAAACTGAAATCATATCCCAACATAATTTCATGTGAACCAGAATTAAAATCTTTTAGCTCTGAGGTAGACAAATCATAAGAGTAACCCAGTCGCAATTGTTTGGTCAACTGTGCGCCTAACAACAAAGACATTGCATCACCAGTGCGATATGCCAAACCTGCCCAAATGAATTCCCGCATCAACAAATTTGCAGAAAGATCCAATTCCATCGGAGCTCCATTCACTGCCTTCAACATAATCGCAGGACGCAATTTTAAATCTGAGCTAAGGGTGTGAATGCTTCCGGCTGTCAAGAAATAATGCCAGTCTTTCACGTTCAGTTTGTTTTGAACATCTCCAGTACCTGAGGTCACATCCAATCTGTTTTGCAACATACGCGGAATCGACAATCCAACGTACCATTTCGGAGCCAGATAATAGGTTCCAAATCCAAAGTTTGGTGCCAGCTGACGACCCGTATTTAATTGGAATTGATTGTCATTGGCCAATCCAAGATCCAAAAGGTTTTCACTTATGCTGTTCATACCCAATTGCAAACCAAAACTCAAAACATTTGCGTCCATCGGTATGCGATAAGAACCATTCAAATTAAAACCTGTGCGCTTGCTAACTCCGATGGTCTCATTGAGAAACGTCAAACCAACTCCCACTCGTTTGCCGAAAACCGGAGCATGGGCACTCAACGTTTGTGTACTTGGTGCTCCGTCTAAACCAACCCATTGTTCACGGATTAAGCCTGTCACGGAAATGTTTTCCCGAGAACCAGCATAGGCCGGATTGATATACAGCTCATTGAACATGTATTGGGTGAACATAGGGTCATTTTGACTCCATATTACATCGGTAGAAAACAGCATGCTTGTAAGCACCACTGCGATTATCATTATTTTATTCATGATGTACATGTTTGTTTTCGTTTTTATTTCGCCTCGTATTTAATCACAATAAATCCTGACATTTTCTCAGTACCATCGCCTTTATCAAGGACATAGAAGTATGTTCCCTCAGGTACCTTTTCTCCGACAACAACACCTTTAGATTCAGTGTTACCATCCCATGCATCGGCATTGCTATATGGCGCAGCTGAGTAAACAACATTGCCCCAACGATTGAAAATAGTCAATGTGTTTGAAGGATACTGATCGATATTCTCAATGATGAAGGTATCACCTACGTTGTCGGCATTTGGAGAGAAACCTGCTGGAATCGCAATGACCTTATCGTCAGGGTCTTCAACATTGTATACGATAATAGTAACTACCGCTTCGTAACAATCTCCTACATCGCTACACGCCAGATAAGTAAACGTATCGGTACCAACAAAACCAGTGTTTGGTGTATAAGTGAATGTACCGTCCTCATTCATCACAACCGTGCCGTTGTCTGGTCCATCAGTAACAATATAAATGAATCCGTCCGTTCCTACATCATTAGCACTTGCATCGCCACTCACCGAGGTATTTTCAGGAGTCAAATACTCATCATTGCCAAGCTCTGGCTCTACGATTACTTCCAAGATATTGATGGTAACAGTTACCGTATCACAATCCAATCCATCGCAAACAGTGTATGTAAACACGTCCACTCCGAAATAACCAGGATCTGGCGTATAGGTGAATGTACCATCCGGATTGAACGTAAGTGTTCCATTGCTCACTTGTGTCTCCTGTGTAAATACCAAATTGGTATTATCTACGTCCGTGTCATTCACACTCACATCGTTGTCCAAGGTGGTGTCCTGATTAATGGTGTATTCATCATCCACACCAATTGGCGCATCGTTCACTGGTAACACAACAATTGTTACAGTCGCAGTGTCACAATTATTTGCAGCATCACACGCAGTATAAGTAAAGTCGACTGTGCCATTGAAATCAGCAGGAGGTGTATATGTAATCACACCATTCTGATCCATGGTGAGGGTACCCTCTCCTGCATCTAATCCATCTAAGATAGTATATGTTAGATCATCACCGTCCGCAT
>JBDKJN010000215.1:0-7320 GCA_039796595.1 Bacteroidota bacterium | reverse complement strand
GTGTAGGAATATTTGGACCATGTACAAAAATCAGTTTAGCGGCCATTGATATATTGGATGTATTGACCGAAGGAATGTTCGGTTGATTTGGTCATGACCATTCCCATGAAAACCACAAAATGGATTTACACTGCGCTCATGATCGTCTTGTTCGGTCATGTGCACGGACAGTTCAAGTTGGATATCCAATATGTTGATGCAAAGGTTAAGCATGACACCAATTGCAGTGCGTTGCATTACAACTTGCGCATTCCCCATTTGATAGGTGACAGCCGATATGCCGATGTAGTGGCGTTGGTCAACGACAGCATCGATGCCTTGGTGCGAGAAGCAGATGTTCCAACACCCGAGGAAGTGGAATATTGGAACAGCTTGACCGGTTTATGCGATGAGACAGGCTTCGGCCCTGATAAAATGGACATGACGTATGAAGAAGGCCTGCTGGATTCGAAGTATGTGAGTGTTGTGGTGATCACGTCCTATTTTGCGGGCAATGGTGGACGCGGAGGATTGATGGAGTGCCATACCTTCAACCTGGATATTGGCCGGAAAAAGGCCTTGCAGTGGAAAGACGTTCTGACGGATAAAAATCGGCTTCGTTTGCACGAAAAGATGAAGGAAGAATTTCGCAGACTGAACAATAGCGATATCGCAGATGAAATGGAAGTGGAACAATTGAAAGGTTGGAGCGTTACGGACAAGGATGTTATTTTTTATTACGCACGAATTATTCAACCTGGATTTGAGCTCATCATACCGGTTCGACTTCCCATTAAAGACGTGCGTTCGTATTTTATTCCCAAATACAGAAGACTGTTACCGAGGTGAGATCGACTGAGTTAAAGCAGTTGGCTTCGCAACAATATAGAAACTTGAGGTCAGTATTGTGGTATTACAAATGGAGATGAGCGGCAAAGCATAAAAAACCGACGAAAGAACAAACACGAGCTATGGTGCACGAAACAATAACCCGACAACGTACTTTTTTTTCTACCGACGTTACAAAGGACGTCGCATTCAGAGTAACCCAATTGGAACGGTTGCATCGCGTCATTCGCGACAATGAAGAAGCCTTGTGCGATGCCATCTATGCCGATTTCGGCAAATCGCCATACGAAACGTATATTACTGAGTTGACTCTGTTTTATCATGAGGTAAAGTTGGCCATTCGCAAATTAAAAAGTTGGAGCAAACCCAAGCGGGTGAGAACAGGATTGGTCAATTTTCCAGCGCACAGCTATATTCAACCGGAACCACTGGGAACAGTTTTGATTATTGGAGCTTGGAATTATCCGTACCAGATCACCTTGCTGCCCTTGGTTTCTGCTTTGGCGGCAGGCAATACTGTAGTGATTAAACCCAGCGAATTGCCATCGCGCACAGCTAAAACATTGGCTGATGTGATAGGTTCGGCCTTCGCACCTGAAGAAGTATGTGTCGTGCAAGGTGGGATTGATGTCACCACAAGTTTGTTGGAACAGCGCTGGGATAAGATATTTTTCACAGGTAGCACACGCGTTGGTCGTGTGGTGTATGCGGCCGCCGCACGGCATCTAACACCCGTTACCTTGGAACTTGGAGGTAAAAGTCCAGCTATCGTTTTGAGTGACTGTGACGTGGCTATGACCGCCAAACGAATGGTATGGGCCAAGTTTTTGAATGCCGGACAAACATGCGTGGCGCCGGATTATGTATTGATTGAGCGACCGGTGTATGACCGAGTTGTTGCAGCCATTAAAAAGGAGATGGAAAAATATCCGCAACACGTTTCAGAAATGGGCGAACACTATTTGCGGATAATCAATGAAGGTCATACGGAACGCCTGGCAAAATTGATTGATCCGAGTAAAGTGACTTTCGGCGGAGTTGTTGATCGCGCAGAGCGCTTCGTATCGCCAACATTGTTGGAGGATGTGCGATGGGATGATGCAGTGATGCAGGATGAAATTTTTGGCCCCATTCTACCTGTTTTTCCATTTGATGATTTGGACCAAGAGATTCAACGCATTAAGACGGGCCCGAAACCATTGTCGCTATATGTCTATGGAAAAGATCAGCGTCGAATAGATCAGATATTACAACGCATTTCCTTTGGTGGGGGATGCGTAAACGACAGCAATATGCATTTGTCCAACAGTTGTTTGCCCTTTGGAGGAGTTGGTGATAGTGGCACAGGAAGTTATCATGGCGAACATGGGTTTAAGAATTTCTCGCACATGAAGAGCATATTGCATAAACCGTTTTGGTTGGAAACCCCTATCAAGTATATGCCATATTCTAATCTTAAGCGAAAACTGATCAAATTTTTGGTAGAGTAGGTTGATAGTTTTAACCATGACAGAGCTATTTTCGAGCATGCACATGCATTGCATCTGTTGTATGTTTGTCGTATGACCACAGAGCATAAAACAGTCAAACCAATGTTCTCCGAAGAAGAGGAGCAGGTGCTGTATGCTTGCGGTCTTAAAATAGATCAGAGCGAACAAAGCGTTAAAATAAAGGCAGCCTTGGGTTTCCGCCATTTGCTTTTTTGGATTTACCTGGTGCCTTGGTGTTTTGGGCTATTTTGGATGTTGTTGCCCGTAATTTTCTGGGAGGAAATTTCAGTTGGACCCGCATTGATCTGCTTTCTGCCAGGTTTCTATGTCCTTGTAGGAACGACTTATGTTTTGATCCGGTCTCGGATGGATTTTTTAATCATACATTCTACAGGATTTATTCGGTCATTCGGAGGCGAACGTATGGAATTAGGTTTTAGAGATGGAGCACGTATCGTGAACCGTAATTCGTATTCAGAGATGGTTGAGGACCAGCGTGGATTTAGGAAAATTTTGGGTGACTTTCAAAACAGTTTATCCAAAGGTCCGATATCAATATTCATTTCGGATGGTCCACGAGGATTGGTTATGAAACATAAGGAGAGTGTTTTTCCACTTATTCAGCTTCCTAATCTTAACAGAGATGCGAAACTCAATAAGCGATGCCTTAGCCTTATCAAAAAAGCATGTGAGCATCATTTGGCGGATGGTGTTGAAGAAAGAGGTAAGCGAGTGAAACCGATTTGAAAGCGAGTTCAAAGGTTTGGAATAATAAAAAAAAAAAACATTATGAAGACAATAGGGTACATCGGGATGACAATTGTTGCATTGGAGCATTTGTATTTTCTTTATTTCGAAATGTTTGCCTGGACTACTATTGGCAAAAAAACCTTTCGTAGCATGCCTGAACATTTGTTTGAGCCTACGCGCGCTATGGCAGCCAATCAAGGCTTATACAACGGATTCTTGGCCGCAGGCTTGATCTGGGCGATGTTTATTTCCGATGAACTCTGGCAGATGCGAATCGCGAGTTTCTTTTTGGGTTGTGTGGTTGTAGCGGGCTTGTATGGTGGCATAACAGTAAGTCGAAAAATATTCGTTGCACAAGCATTGCCGGCATTGATTACTTGGGCGATCCTATTGATG
Organism: Bacteroidota bacterium; assembly: GCA_039796595.1. Lineage (GTDB taxonomy): Bacteria > Bacteroidota > Bacteroidia > Flavobacteriales_D > Sanyastnellaceae > CANHSF01. Next base: position 3,856 of record JBDKJN010000215.1, on the reverse strand, counting down.
ATGTAGCACGGATGAATAAAAGCGTGCTATTCCAAGGTCCGGTTATTGGAGGACGTTAAGTGACAGGGCCGAATTTAGAAAGCACAATAGTCAGAAAACGTATAGAATAGACATTGATAAAAAATGCTGACCTAGATCATATGGACTGTTGCCTTGCATCAATGAATGATTGACACTTCGGAGTCATGTTTGCGCAATGACACCGCTTCCTCCTGCTAGTAAAAAACAAATCATTAAGAAGTACAATGTGGCGGCTCCACGATATACCAGTTATCCAACGGTGCCGTTTTGGGATCCCTCTACATTTAGCACTGAACTGTGGCTGGATCGCATGGATCAGACATTTCGAGCGACCAATGCAGAAGAGGGAATAAGCCTTTATATCCATTTGCCGTATTGTGAGAGCCTTTGTACCTATTGCGGCTGCAATACCAGGATCACGGTGAATCACGCCGTTGAGCGCCCATATATTGAAGCTGTGTTAGCAGAATGGAAAATGTACGTATCCGAATGGAAGGAGCGCCCATGCATCAAGGAAATACATTTGGGTGGAGGTACACCAACATTTTTTTCGGCGGAACATTTGCGGATGTTAATACAAGGGATTATAGATGATGCGGATCTATGCGAAGAAGTTGAATGCAGCTTTGAAGCACATCCGGCCAATACAACCCTAGCGCATTTACAAACACTCTATGACTTGGGATTTCGTCGGTTGAGTTTGGGTATCCAAGATTTTGATCGTCAGGTTCAGGAGATGATACATCGGTTTCAGACAGTAGCGCAGGTGGAGGAAGTTGTTCGACAGGCAAGAACCATAGGATATAGCTCCATCAATTTTGATTTGATTTATGGATTGCCAAAGCAGACCCTAGCCACGGTGGGCACAACGGTTTCCGAAGTATTGCGGATGCGACCTGAGCGCATTGCATTTTACAGCTATGCGCACGTACCTTGGTTGAAGCCCGGCCAGCGTAAATATACCGATGCGGATTTGCCGGCAGAGGAAGAAAAGTTGGCATTGTATGAATTGGGTCGCGAACAATTTATAGCAGCGGGCTACGAAGATGTTGGAATGGATCATTTTGCCCTGCCAAACGATGAGTTGGTTATAGCATCCCGTGAGGGCAGATTGCACCGCAATTTTATGGGATACACTACCACTACATCGCGCCTGCTGATTGGGCTGGGTGTGTCTGCGATAAGCGACAGTTGGACCGCCTTCGCGCAAAATCACAAAACAGTAGAAGCCTATTTATTGGCCATTTCTAAAGGAGAATGGCCCATCTATCGAGGACATGGATTGAGTAGGGAAGACGAAGATATCCGTGAGCACCTACTTGAATTGATGTGCACCTTCGAGACCACTTGGCCAGAATCACTTCCAATTGACCATAGCATACTACAGGAGATCAACACCATGGAGTCGGACGGCCTTTTGGAGTGGAAGAATCAGACCCTCCGCATGACCGATTTTGGTCGACGTTTTGTGCGCAATGCGGGTATGTTGCTCGATGCCCGTTTGCGAAGGTCCCAATCAGAAATGACTCGCTTTAGTTCGGCTGTTTAACTGCAAGATCAATCGAAAAGGCCACCCAAAGGCCATAGTCAGGGACAGCCCTATAGAGTTCTACAAGCCCAAACCGTATTTAAACGTGCTTATGCGATTACCGCAAAGAATTGCGTATATCGTGTATATTTGGGTGGATATACGCATGTTATTAGCGTATATAAACACGTTATAGGGCATGCCCCGCCTCTACCGCAATGCAATTGGAAAACTAAAACAAAGCTTTTTTTTGATTGTAATTCATAACGGCTACTAAAAATGCCATACCCATCGCAATAACTTCTAGCGTATTCCTTAGTGACTGACCACAAAAAAACGCTGGCAAACCATTGATAATATCATTGAAAAGATAATGCTTTAAGCTGAAGGAAAACCTATTGTTACGCTCATACACTAACAACAGCCTAGAATCAATGCCCTTTTTTGATCGTTCTTGAAAGGCACGCCCAATAACAACGGCTTGCCTCAAGTCAACCAATTCGGGCTTCGAATAACAAATTCAACTATATTTGAACAAATGGCTCCGGATGGTGATCTAGGTTCAATGGTCGCCCTGCGGCAAGCCTGGAACGTTAGCGGTCATTGTAACGAGCAACCTAGACAAAAGAAAAAACTAATGGAACCAACTTTTAGATGTGGGACAAGAAAAGCAATTGACGAGCTATCGGAAGAACTAAATATTCCGCACGACTCATCTATGCAAGACTGGTCATATACTGAAGGTAATCCTGACGAAATTGAAAAATACATTTCCCATTATTTGTTGACGAAAAATGAAGATAAACGATTTGTTTTAATGGAATTTATCATTCAGGCGACAGAAGATCAAAACACAGAAGAGCTATTTCAAAAGTATTGTGAAATAATTAGACGAATTTTAGAAACGGACTTTAAACTTCACGAATATACAATTCATTATTGGGCTTGCTTCGACAATGAAAACATAGAGGAATGTTGGAAAATTACTCCATTAATGAGACAGATTTGGATAGATAACAGAAAATTGAAAGTACTTTTTGTTTGTACCGTGAACAGAATGAGAAGTGCGACAGCTCATAAAATTTACGAAAGTGACGCCCGATTTGAAGTTAAGTCCGCAGGAACAGACAAAACTGCCAACACAGTTTTAACAGAAGAAATATTGAATTGGGCAGACAGTATTATTGTAATGGAAAAACACCATAGAAATCATATAAGAAAACATTTTCCTGAAATCTATAAAAACAAGAGAATTATTTGCTTGTACATTCTTGACGACTATGATTATATGCAGACTGAACTAATTGGAATACTAAAAGACAAAGTAGAAGATGTATACAGCAGGAAACTTATTTAACGAAGAAAAACAACGACCCGCTAACAGCCGTTTTGCAAAAGCGGGGGTTTTCCCGTTTCGTTCCTCACGGGACAGGCTGTGCTTCTAAGAAGGTGAAGTGCTAAATTCAAGCTTTGTGTTTCTAATGAAGTTTAGTGCTAAAAATCCCCGCCTTCGCAAAGCGGCAAAACGTTATGGGCAACCTTAAAAGACGAAAACGAGTGAGAAAATTGACATTAATATTATTTGGAATTTTAAATATGACATTTGCTATTGGACAGACTTACAGTTCGGTGACAAGTGACAAGGAAATTTATGACTTTCTGAATTGGATGACCGTGAACGACAGAAAATACGGAGAAGAATCAAAACTGAAAAGAAAACAGATATATTACAAAATCTTAAGTTGGGATACGACTAACTTCATAGCGAAGGACACAGCTTTAATAAATAAGTACCCGAATTTTAGTTTAGACCATCAATATATCTATCAAAGACGAAGCGGAACGGACACAATTTTTAAGCAACAAGATAGAGACTTTTTGTTTAAGCAATTTACTGCAATTAAAGACACAATTTGGCACAATAAGTTTTCGAAATCAAAACTTTTGACAATTAAGAAACAGAAAAGACCGAATAGATATTATTATTCAGTCCCGTTGTTTTCGGTAGATAAAAAATATGTTATCATTCACAGACAATATTATTGCGGAATTTTATGTGCCCACGGTGGATACTATGTTTACAGACGACTTGACGACAAGAATTGGGAATACGTTACAGCAGTAAATACTTGGATAAGTTGACGAACAACGGACGACAAATAGAAAGAAAGGCAGCCCATAACAGGCGTTTGGCTCAATGGCGGGTGACGTGGTTAATTGAACATTCTACCTCGTATCAACTTTTGTGGTGTATTGAAAGTTTTGTGCTCCAAAATCCGCCACTGCGCCAAGCGCCAAAACGTTACA
>JBDKJN010000214.1:0-8363 GCA_039796595.1 Bacteroidota bacterium | reverse complement strand
GGTATAGTTGGGTCGTCGTGAGCTGCATTCATTGCCCAACCCACCATGCGCGAACTCAATCCACTGCCAAGATATTTGGCTATCGACCCATAGTTTGTGACACGACCTTCTGGAATGAGACGAACAACGTCCCAAACATTTTCGAAAAAGGAATATGATTTTTGACTCATTGATATATTAAGAATAAGATGCTGGCATTAGTGATTGGTTAGAAAGTGTAAAGCTCCTCATTGTTGATGCGGTGGCGGAACACCATTTGATCATTAAATACATCCATTACTATTTCTTGTTGGCCTTGCAGTTCTCCCGAGAGTATTTGCTTCGACAATGCATTGAGCACTTCTTTTTGGATGACTCTTTTCACTGGTCGCGCACCAAACTGTGGGTCATAACCTTTGTCGCTAAGATATCCCAACGCATCAGGAGTAAGCAATAGTTGCATCTGGTTAGCCGCAAGTCGCTGATTTAAGAGGTGTATTTGCATACCAACAATTCGCCCAATGTCTGATTTTCGAAGTGGAGTGAACATGATAGTTTCGTCAATTCGATTCAAAAATTCAGGCCGCAATGTGTTTCTAAGAAGTTGCATGACTTCTTCTTTTGTTCTATCAAATAATTCTTCTTCACTATGTCCGTTGGTCAAAGCTTTGGTAGAATTAAAAGCTTTGTCGTAATTCTCTTGAATGATTTGTGAACCAATGTTGCTTGTCATGATGATGATGGTATTTTTGAAATTGGCCACACGACCTTTGTTGTCAGTGAGTCGACCATCATCCAATACTTGAAGAAGAATGTTGAATACATCGGGATGTGCTTTTTCAATTTCGTCAAGTAGCACAACACTGTATGGTTTTCGACGAACTGCTTCTGTAAGTTGTCCTCCCTCATCATAACCAACATATCCTGGAGGCGCTCCAACGAGACGACTGACGGCATGTCGTTCTTGATACTCACTCATGTCAATACGCGTCATGGCATTTTCATCATTGAACAAAAATGCACTAAGTGCTTTAGCCAATTCGGTTTTACCGACTCCTGTTGTACCCATAAAAATGAAGGACCCGATTGGTTTGCGTTCATCACTGAGGCCTGCACGACTGCGACGCACAGCGTCTGAAATGGCTTGTATAGCCTCATGTTGGCCTACAACACGTTTGCCCAATTCTTCTTCAAGTCGTAAAAGTTTAATGCGCTCACTTTCGACCAAAGCTTTCACTGGAATCCCGGTCCACTTTGATACAACATCGGCAATTTCTTCGGGATCTACTTCTTCTTTGAGCATCTTGCTTTCTTTCTGAAGTTCAAGAAGCTGGGTGCGGTTACTTGCAATGTTTTCTTCAACTTCTTTTAGTCGTGCATAACGAATCTCTGCTACCAATCCATAATTGCCTTCACGTTCTGCTTGATCCGCTTGAAGTTTAAGGTCTTCGATTTTTAGTTTGCCTGCTTGTATCAACTCCACTAAATCTTTTTCGGCCTTCCATTTTGCGGCGAGTTGGTTGCGTTGGTCTCCGAGTTCAGCCAACTGTTGTTGGATGTCAGCCAATTTTGAATCATTGTTTTCTCGCTTGATTGCTTCACGTTCAATCTCCAACTGCATGATTTTTCGTTCGATTTCATCGAGTTCTTGTGGTTTGGAATTGATTTCCATTCGCAACTTGGAAGCAGCTTCATCAATTAAGTCGATCGCCTTATCCGGTAAAAAACGATCGGTAATATATCGCTGTGATAACTCCACTGCAGCGATTATTGCATCATCTTTTATCTGAACCTTGTGATGATTCTCATATTTTTCTTTCAGGCCGCGCAGGATTGAAATCGCAGCATCATGATCAGGTTCATCAATCAATACTTTTTGAAAGCGACGTTCGAGCGCTTTATCTTTTTCGAAATACTTCTGATATTCGTTGAGAGTGGTGGCGCCGATAGCACGCAACTCGCCACGAGCCAGCGCCGGTTTTAGAATGTTTGCTGCATCCATTGCACCTTCACCGCCGCCTGCACCAATGAGGGTGTGTATTTCGTCGATGAAGAGAATAATGTTGCCATCGCTGTTTTGAACCTCGTTGACAACTGACTTAAGGCGTTCTTCAAATTCTCCTTTGTATTTGGCTCCGGCAATTAGGGCTGCCATGTCAAGACTATACAATTGTTTGTCTTTTAGATTTTCGGGTACATCACCATGAATAATACGGTGAGCTATGCCTTCCGCGATAGCTGTTTTTCCTGTGCCAGGTTCACCAATAATGATGGGGTTATTCTTTGTTCTTCTTGAAAGAATTTGCATTACTCTTCGAATTTCTTCATCACGACCAATGACCGGATCAAGCTTTCCTGAGGCCGCTAATTTGTTGAGATGTTTAGCATATTTCTCCAGCGACTGATAGGTTTCCTCTTGTGATGCGGATGTGGCTCGGTTGCCTTTGCGAAGTTCTTCAATGGCTTTTTTTAATTCATTTATACGAAGACCTGCGTCTTTAAGCATTTGTGCGGTTTTGTCTTTTCCATCTGCGATCGCTAACAACAATATTTCGATGGTAACAAATTCATCGTTAAACTCTTTTAAAAGAACTTGTGACTTGTTGATGGCAAGGGAAGCGTCTTGGGATACCGTGATATTAGCGCCGCTGACTTTTGGAAAGGATTCAATGAGTTTGTCTAGAACTTGAGCTACTACATTACGATTGATTTGTAGCTTGCTAAACAAAAAGGGCACTACATGTTCATCAGTGCGCATAATGCCTTTTAGAATATGTGCGGATTCAAGCTGTTGTTGGCCGTTTTCAATAACGATTTGTTGGGCTTGCTGAAGTACCTGCTGTGTTTTTATGGTGAACTTTGAAATGTCCATAGTAGTAATTTTGATGGTCTCTTATCAACTCAAAGACCAATCCTTTAGTTCGGAAATTATGGCGGAATTTTGAATTGACCAATGACGAAATGTTAGTTCGTGTGAAAGGGAACAGACAAATCGTCGCTCGATTGTTGATTTTTATTGGGGTTAAGTATCCGAGGATTTGAAATTCGTCACGCCGATTGAACAAATTATTTTGGACATCGCAGAATCATGCGAAATTTGCAGCCGATTCAGAATAGTATGAAGTCTCCGCAAATAGCGATCATAGATAATTTCGATAGCTTTACCTATAATCTGGTGCATGCTTTGGAGGCTGTGGGTGCGTCGTGCGTGGTCATGCGGAACAATTCCCTGGATTGGAAGACATTGGAAATGGCGGACGGTGTAGTTCTGGGACCAGGTCCTGGCCTACCATTTGAGGCTGGTGAATTGATGATTGCGATTGACCGTTTACATAAGTTAAAACCAATGTTGGGGGTTTGTTTAGGACATCAAGCGATTGGCGAATATTTCGGCGCAGAGTTGATCAATCTGGAAAGCGTTTATCACGGTTGTGAGGCTAATGTCTCGTGGATCGGAGAGAATTCTTTGGTTGAAAATTGTCCTGGTCAATGGACAGTTGGTTTGTATCATAGTTGGGCCGTTCGTTTAGCTCCAGATTCTAATCTGGAAGCTTTGGCTTTTTCAAGTGATGATGTGCTAATGGCATTTCGTCATCGTGCATTGCCATTGTATGGAATCCAGTTTCACCCTGAGAGTGTGATGACTGCAATGGGTAGAGATTTACTGGGCAATTGGGTACAAACGCTTTGATTGTGTTTGGAACCATCGTATCTTGTGCGAATCAACTTTGACGCATGCGGGTTTTTCTAATTGGATACATGGGGAGTGGAAAGAGCACGTTGGGGCCCGAATTGGCCAAAGCGCTGCGACTACATTTCCATGATCTCGATAAAATCATTGAGGCAGAGGCTTGGATGAGCATCAAGGATATTTTTCGGAAACAAGGTGAGGACGCTTTTAGGTTGAAGGAACAAGCGGCTCTTCAAAAATTTGTCGCTGGCCACGATGATTTTGTATTGGCGACAGGTGGAGGAACGCCCTGTTTTTTTGATAATTTGGAATTGATGAACAACAGCGGCACTACCGTTTACCTGGCGGTGGAAGCATTGGAGTTATTTCGGCGATTGCAACATCAAAAGGCTGAACGACCTATGATTTCGCGATTGGGTGATGCTGCTTTATGGAACCGTATTCGTGAACATTTGGCTTTGCGTTCTTCACACTATGAGCAAGCACATATAATTTGGGATGGCAAACGAAGGGAACTTTCGCCCTTAGTTGAGCTTATTCGAGAACACCTGAATACTTAACCTGAAACTGTGTCTGAATCACTCAAGATAGACTGCTTCTTTTCCATGGTCAAGGATAACACTGACATGTTCTTTCAAATTTGTAGATAAAGTAAGTCCTACGTAATCAGCATGGATTGGAAAACGACGATGGTATCTGTCCACCAAAGTGGCTATTGCAAGTTTGCGTGGTTCCGTCGTGAGCAAATATTTGGATGCAAAAATGAGTGTACGACCACTATTGAGTACATCGTCAATCAAAACAACGCTTTTATTCTTCAATGCAGCAGTTTGACCCGAGTAGATCATGTCGGCCGCAAGTGGTTGATCTTTGTTGATCTCAATGCGCTCCAGTTTAACGGGCATTTCTGCGATGTGTTGAAGTGCTTTGTGTAATCGTTCGGCCAATTCTAATCCGCGACCTACAATTCCTACAAGAATAATTTCTTTTTCCTTGTAATTGTTTTCATGGATTTCATGGGCCATGCGAACAACTTTCTGCTCGATTTGCAGCGCTGAAAGGATAAGTGAACGGTTCTTATTCATGATTGACTTGCTAGGTTCAAATGTACGAAAGAGAATACCTTGTTACTGTTTTTTCTCGAGCAAAGCGATGGATTCCACATGAGATGTATGTGGGAATTGATCGGCAATACTGAATTTAATGAGTTCATAACCTTCTTCGCGCAAGGCAATCAAATCGCGTGCTTGAGTACTTGGATTGCACGAAATGTAAACGATCCGGTGCGCGCCGAGAGCCATCACTTTTTTCAATGTTTTTGGCGCTATTCCACCGCGTGGTGGATCAAGCATAATTGTACCTATGCGTCCGACATACTGAGGGAATTCTTTTAGAAAAGCTCCAACATCTGCGGCGAAGAACTGGACGTTGGTAACGCCATTGCGTTTTGCATTTTTTCGCGCATCTTCAATGGCCGACTCTACAATATCGACTCCAATGACTTCTCGATTACTTTCGCGCGCCATCAATTGGGCAATTGTTCCCGTACCGCAAAACAAGTCCATTATGGAAGTTTGATTTGAAGTAGGTTGTTCAATGGCATAGCGGATGGCTTGTGCGTACAGTTTTTCAGCGCAGGCCGGATTGGTTTGAAAGAAGCTCGTCATACTGATTTCGAATTCCAGTCCAAGTAGTTTTTCTACAATTTTTTCTTTGCCATAAATCAGTTGCGTACTGCCATTCAGTGGATCTACACGGTCGCCAATATCGCGATTGATGGTGTGCATGAATCCAGCCAATCTATCACCCAACAACTCGCGCAAAAGGTTGGCAAAGGCATTTGGATCGAAGGATGTTCCCGCAGGATCGTTGGTCACTAGATTGATCAACAATTGATTCGTGGAGTACGATTTACGGACAACGAAAAAACGCCAGAAGCCTTCACGCTTAGGTGGATGCCAAGCAGGTAGTCCTGTGTTTTTGCAGTATTCTCGAATAGCGCGCAGGCTATTTTCCAATTCAGCGTCAAACATGCCACTTTCGCGATCCATGTTTTCTACACACCACCAGGTGCCTCGATGTTTGAAGCCCAGCCCAAAATCATCGACGTCTTTCTTCAGATCGAAGTCATACCGTATCATGGAAAAACTATACTCCATTTTATTGCGGTAGTGCCAATGTTCTGGAGAAGTAATAAAAGAGTCGAATTTTGAATGGATGTCGTGAACTTGACCAATACGTGCGAGAAGTTCCAGCGTGTTCTTCTTTTTGTAATCGTGTTGGAGCTCTATGGGCAAAGTCGCGTATGGCGCACCGGGTATGGCTTGATATGGAATTTCAACTTCAAGTTCACTTTTCTCAATCACTTCCAATAGTGCAGCTTCGGCCCAATTTTTTTGTGCTTTTTCAATACGAGCACGCACGATTTGTCCGGGTATGGCATTTTGAACGAATATGGTGAAATCCCCTTTTTCTGTGGGTAATTTTGCGATTCCTACGCCTCCAAAAGCTAAATCGGCGATGCGTATTTCTAATATTTCATTCTTTTTGACGACCTTATTTTCCATTGGTGCGCAAGTTAGTTTAGATATTCCATTGAAAAGAGCATTCATGCAGCAACACTGAATTATCTTGCCGCCATGGAGCAAACCAATACATCGTTGACTTGGATTCAAAGGGCGTCATTGTTCGCTGGGCCGGCAATATTCGTGTATTGTGCTTATGGACTTGGTTTGGACGCTGCCCAAGGCAAGGTAGTTGGGGCTGTTGCATGGATGTTGTTGTGGTGGGTTAGCGAGGTCATCCCAATGGCCGTGACAGCTTTGATACCCATCATTCTTTTTCCACTAGCGGGTGTGATGCCAATGGAGGAAACCTGTTTGTCGTATAGCAATCGTTTCGTTTTTTTATTTCTGGGTGGGTTTTTATTGGCGTTGGGAATGGAGAAATGGCAGTTGCATCGGCGAATTGCCATGGCGGTGGTGCGGACCACTGGCACATCAGCCAATAGAATTATACTGGGCTTCTTATTGGCAACTTATTTCATAAGTATGTGGATAAGCAATACCGCAACTGCCTTGATGATGTTTCCAATTGCTACCTCCGTTTTGACACTATTAGTAAACGAACGAAAGGATAAGAGCCACAGAAATTTTGCAACGGCCTTGATGTTATCTATCGCTTACGGCGCCAGTATTGGTGGCATCGCGACTCTCGTTGGCTCTCCGCCAAACGCTAGTATGGCCGGGATAATGAGCAAAAGTTTTGATATACAGATTTCGTTTCTCGAATGGATGAAGTGGGGATTGCCCTTTTCAGTGGTACTGCTTGCAGGCGTTTATCTTTTAATGGTTTACGTATTGTTTCCGAATCGATTGGGGTCTTTCTCGATGGGTAAGGAGGTGATTGATGCCGAATGGCGGTTGTTGGGTTCTGTAACCAGCGCACAACGCCGAGTTTTTGTTGCCTTTATTGCTGCAGCGGTTTTATGGATTGTACAAGATCCTGTTGCTTCATTGTTGAAGCCATATGGGGCGGAATGGACGGATACTACCATTGCCATGTGTATCGGCTGCAGTTTGTTTTTAGTTCCTTCCGGAAAAGGCGGTGCACTGTTGGATTGGCGTGATACTGAGCGCTTGCCATGGGGAATATTATTGATGTTTGGCGGCGGTATGAGTTTAGCCAAAGCCTTTGAACATACCGGTTTAATCAAGGTATTAACGGGGAATTTGTCTCTGATGAGTGATGTGCCACCCTTTCAGGTGATGCTGTTGATGTGTGCTGCGGGTCTTTTGTTGACAGCGTTGATCAGTAACATTGCCATGGTCAATGCATTTGTGCCAATTGTGGCGGCCGCGGCCATCGGATTGGGCATAGATCCGGTGGCATGTGTGATACCTGTAACTATGGCTGCGAGTTGTGATTTTATGTTCCCGATGAGCACTCCGCCTAATGCAATTGTTTACAGTAGCGGCTATATCCGGAGCGGTGATATGCTGAAAGGAGGCTTGTTACTCAATGTTTTGAGTTTTATGCTGTTGGCTGCTTTAGTGGCCATTGCAGGTTAAACGACGATTTTTTTTGAAAAAAAATGCGATAGATAGGATTGAATTGTTTACATTTGCGCCCTCTTAATTCAGCGAAGGCATGCAAGTGCTTTGGGAAGAAACGAGAGTGGATGATTATCCAGGTGTTAACTTTGGGAATCTGCCACAGGCCTTTTGAGAAAGCTCAAAATAGAAAACCACTGGAGAGGTGGGTGAGTGGCTGAAACCAACAGTTTGCTAAACTGTCGTAGGGGGTAACCCTTACCGGGGGTTCGAATCCCCCCCTCTCCGCAACAAAATTGTGTTCATTTCGGGGTGTAGCGTAGCCCGGTATCGCGTCCCGCTGGGGCGGGAAGGTCGCAAGATCAATCGATATGAAATACGAGAAAAATTTCGGGGTGTAGCGTAGCCCGGTATCGCGTCCCGCTAGGGCGGGAAGGTCGCAGGATCAATCGATATGAAATACGAGAAAAATTTCGGGGTGTAGCGTAGCCCGGTATCGCGTCCCGCTAGGGCGGGAAGGTCGCAAGATCAATCGATATGAAATACGAGAAAAATTTCGGGGTGTAGCGTAGCCCGGTATCGCGTCCCGCTGGGGCGGGAAGGTCGCAAGATCAATCGATATGAAATACGAGAAAAATTTC
>JBDKJN010000213.1:0-11437 GCA_039796595.1 Bacteroidota bacterium | reverse complement strand
TTAGTTTTCATATAAACGTTCGGATTGAAGTAAAGCATACTAGCTACGATGAGGCCCACGCCGATCTGACCAATGATTTTGGATGTGCCAGCAAGTCCTTTTTTGTCTTTCTTAAATACTTTGATATAGTCGTCCATAAAGCCCACAAAACCCAACCACACAGTAGCAATCACCATGGTGATGATATATACATTATGAATGCGTGCAAAGAGAAGTGTTGGAATGAGTATGGCGGCCAACATGATCAATCCACCCATTGTGGGTGTGCCTTCTTTTTCTTTTTGCCCTTCCAATCCAAGGTCGCGTACAGTTTCACCAACTTGTTTTTTGCGCAACCATTGAATCAGGTTTTTACCAAAAACCATCGATATGGTCAATGACAAAATGATGCTAAGTGCAGCTCGGAATGAGATGAATTGAAATAATCCAGCTCCGGGCATATTGAAGTGTTTGTCGAGGTAGTCGAATAAGTAGTATAGCATTATTTCTGGAGGTTTTGAAAGGTCTCTTTTAAAGTTTGATAGTCGTCGAAGTCGTGTTTGACTCCTGCGATTTCTTGGTATTTTTCATGGCCTTTGCCCGCGACAAGAATGATGTCCCCAGGTTGCGCCAATACGCAAGCCATTTTGATGGCTTCTTTGCGATCAACGAGGGATAAACATTGCGCCAATTGTTCAGCGCGAAGTCCGGATTGCATGTCTTTTAGAATGTCTTCGGGGTTTTCGCTACGGGGGTTATCACTTGTTAGGATAGTGCGATTACTGTTCTCAAATGCAATGCGTGCCATCTCTGGTCGCTTGGTTTTGTCGCGATCACCACCACATCCAATCAATGTGATGATGTTTTGATCTCCTTTGCGGATGTCGTGTAATGTGCTCAATACATTGTCCAATGCATCTGGGGTATGCGCATAATCAACGATACCAATAATGCCACTGTTGGAACGAACGTATTCAAACCGTCCTTCAGGAGCTTCTAGTCCTGAAAGCGTTGTCATCAATAGGTCTTTGTCGATTCCCAATTCTACTCCTGTAGCATAAACGAGCAGAAGATTATATGCATTAAAACTTCCAATCAAACGAGTATATACTTCTTTTCCATCCAACTGCATGTGCAATCCATCGAATGAGTTTTCGAGTATGCGCGCCTTGTAATCAGCCATTGTTTTTAGCGCATAACTTTTGTGTTTGGCCTTACAATGGTCCAACATGATGTCGCCGTATTTGCTATCAGAATTGGTGATTGCGAATGCTTGTGCAGGCAATTGATCAAAGAGCTTTTTCTTGGCTTTGATGTATTCGTTGAATGTGCCGTGGTAGTCGAGGTGGTCGTGTGTAATATTGGTGAACAATGCACCAGTCAATCGAATTCCAGTAAGTCGGTTTTGATGAAGGGCGTGAGAGGAAGCTTCCATGAAGCAATGCGTACAACCTGCCTCCACCATACGACCTAACAACTCATTGAGCGCGATCGCATTTGGTGTTGTATGCGTGCTTGCCAATGCTTGATCATTGATCTTGTTGACAACGGTACTCAACAAACCTGTTTTGTGTCCCATCGCTCTAAACAAGCGGTAGAGTAGGGTAGCAGTAGTTGTTTTGCCGTTGGTGCCGGTAACTGCTACGATCTTAATTTTCTCCGAAGGATTATCGTAATAATTGCACGCGATATAGCCCAGGGCTTCGGAAGAATCTTGCACTTGAATGTATGTAACACCATTTTGCAATTGCTCAGGCATACGCTCACAAACAATAGCCACAGCACCTTGACGAATGCATTGATCAATGAATTGATGGCCATCCGCAAGGGTACCTGAAATGGCCACAAACACGCTCATCGGTCGAATGGTACGCGAGTCGATGCTAATGTGTTCGATAGCCACATTGGTTCCGCCGGTTACTTGAACCATGCGCACCCGATACAGTATATCACTTAGTAATTTCACTTGAGTTCGATGAGAATTAGGGGGTTGTTTTTCACGCTGGAGCCAGGTGGCACACTTTGTCTCAGTACAGTGCCTTTGCCATCGACGCGTACTTTCATGCCTTGCGATTCCAATAGAAATAGCGCATCTTGTAATCCCATGCCAACGACGTTAGGAACCATTCCGGGACGCACCTGTCTATCGCTTATTTCAACATAGGAGCCTTGCGACTTCGTATTTACCCAAGGGCTTGATGCAGTATTTTGTTCGGGCAATTGGAGTCCTTGCAATACCTTTTTTAGCAGGTCATAAGAACCGTCTTTGGATACAGGAATGTGGAGTTGTGTTTGTACTGTTGTATCTGGCAAAAAGTCATTGCTGTGATACTCCATTTGTGTGCTATAAATTTTTACAGCCAATTCAGAAAAAACAGGCGCAGCGATTGTACCTCCATAATAATTGCCGCCTTTCGGATCATGAATCACCACGATACAGGAATATTGTGGATCATGCGCTGGGAAGTATCCTACAAAACTTGCGCGATGGCGGTTGTAATCATATTGACCGTTCTCGTGAATTTTAGCAGTACCAGTTTTACCAGCCACTTTGTAGGCACAATTTTTAAATGCGCCTTCTGCTGTCCCTTCGGTTTCGGTCACGCCTTCCATCATTTTTCTGCAGGCTGCAATGGTTTCTTTTTTGCAGAAGTTTTCACGCAAAGCGACAGGTTCAAATTCTTCAATCACACGACCATTGCGCATGATTTTCTCTACAAAGAGCGGTTTCATGTATCGACCATTATTCGCCACCGCATTGTAAAACGCTAAGATTTGAAGTGGTGTAAGTTTGGTTTCGTAGCCAATGGACATCTGAGTTAAACTCAAGCCAGACCATCCTTTGTCTTTGGTTGAGTGATAAATACCTGGCGAAGCTTCACCATGCAATTGCAAATCCAATTTGTTGCCCAAACCGAATGAGTGCATTTTGTCGAGAAATTGTTGAGGCTTCTTGTCATAGCACGACTTCACAATTTTTGCTGTTCCGATATTCGAACTGCGCTCAAAAACTTCTTCTAAGGTTAACACACCGTTGCCGCCTTTATCGTCATTGCTGTCGGTCAATGTCATATCATATATTTTCCACTTACCATTTCCAGTATCGACACTGTCGGTCAACTTCACCAATTCATCATCCAGGCAGGCCATGATACTGGCGAGTTTCATTGTACTTCCGGGCTCTTGACTTTCTTGAACAGCATAATTGTACCGTTCCAAATAGGCTCCAGTTTCAGGATCTTGTCCGAGGTTGGCAATTGCTCTAACGTAGCCTGTTTTCACTTCCATCAGAATGGCGCAACCCCAGGCAGCTTGGTAAGTTTCAAGTTGACGTTTGAGAGCGGCATTTGCGACATCTTGCAGATGGATATCAATGCTGGCAATCACATCGGCTCCGGGCTTGGGCTCTTCAATAAAATCATCCGTCATTGGACGCCAGTACCCACCTGGAATTTTTTCTTGGAGTTGTTTTCCTTTTCTTCCTGCCAACAAACTGTCAAAGGCCAATTCGATTCCGAACTTATTGTCTATTTGATCCTTTCCTATAGTCCGGGCGGCGAGCATTTCGAAAGGTTTTTCGCGACGACTTCCTTCGATATAAACGAATCCACTTTTGTAAGCTCCTCTTCGAACGAATGGCAATTGTTTTACACGTTGGAGTTGGTTGTAGTCAACTTTTGCTTTGATCAATTGATAGCGGTTACCTTCTGTGCGCGCGGTTTTAAACAGATTCTTGTATTCCAGTGCGCTGCGATCTCCGAAGATGCGTGAGAAACCTGTGCATACACTATCGATTTTGCTGCGATATTCTTCAACATCATAATCGGCTTTAGAATCCCATCGTATTTCATATTCAGGAACACTGGTGGCCAGAAGGCTTCCATCTGTGCTGTAAATCTGACCACGCGTCGGTGTAATATCATTGGCCTTATAGGTATAGTTGAGCCCTAAATTTTTAGCGCGATCACTCGGCCAGATTTGCAGATAAAAGATTTTAATAATGATAGCTACCGCAATCAAACAAATAAGACTGAACATCATCCATGTACGAGCCAATAGATTGGTTGGCTTGTTTCCATTGTCGACCACATGCTGATCTTTAGGCTCAGCATGCGGTTCGGCAATGGGTTGGTTGATATGGTTGTTTGTTGAGTTCATTGTTCGTCTTCTTCTTCGAAGAATCCCTTTTCTACATCGATGATTTGTGGTGGTGTGCGAAGCTCTTTGAGACCCATCGCTTCAATTTCTTGAGCGACGTTGCTTTGTTGTCGAGTCAATTCGAGATCGCTGAGTGTTGTATTGTAGCTCGAGCGCAATTCGTTGAGTTCATGTTGCAGTCGAATCTCTTCGCGTTTTGTGCGTTCGAAGGAGTACATCAATCCGATATTGAGGACAAAAAGAAAAACGATGAAAGCAATGAAGGGAAGGTGTTTCACCAAGCCTTCATTGGCCAGGAAGTCACCGCTCAGGACCTTCGTCAACCAATTCTTTTTATTGGATTTAGCAGGACCTGCGGCAGAGCGTTCAGCCGAGTCGTTTGCAGTACTCATGAATCGTGTTTAGGTAGTTAATCTCCGTAATCCTTCTCATCTCGGTTCGCCATATGTTGAACCGATGTTTTCATTTATGCTTTTGTCGCTGTGCGCATCTTTGCACTGCGAGCACGCGTGTTGCGTTGTATCTCTTCTTCACTGGGCACAATTGGTTTGGTGTGCACAGGTTCCAATGGTCGGCTCAAGTGGCCGAAAAAATCTTTGTTTGGGATGCCTTCAAAATTTCCGGTGCGGAAAAAATCTTTGACCAGCCGATCTTCTAAAGAATGGTAGCTGATGATTACCATTCGACCGCCTGGAGTTAGCAATTGTGCGGCTTGTTGCAGCATTTCCTTTAGCACGGTTAGTTCTTCATTGACTTCAATACGAAGCGCTTGAAAGAGTTGTGCGTGAAACTTGTGCTCAGCACCACGAGGTGCGAATGGTTTAACAGCCTGAATCAATTCAGCGCTCGTATTAATCGGGCGCATCTTCACAAGTAGTTTGGCTACTGGCCACGCATTGCGCAATTCACCATACTGTCGCAATACTTCGGTCAAATCTTCAACGCTATAGGTGTTGATGATCTCTGCCGCTGTTCGTTCACGACTCTGATCCATGCGCATATCCAAAGGCGCGTCAAAACGAATCGAAAAACCACGCTCAGTACTATCGAATTGATGACTACTGACACCAAGATCGCCAAGCAATCCATCAATAGCCCTTACGCGATGCATACGTAGCCAATTGGCCAGGTACCCGAAGTTTTGATCGATTAAAACAAAGCGATCATCTTCAGGTGCATTTTTCCAGGCGTCTGGATCTTGATCAAAGGCATACAATCGGCCTTGAGGTCCCAAATGTTTCAAAATCTCTCGTGAGTGGCCACCTCCACCGAAGGTGACATCCACGTAAACCCCGTCGGGTTTGATTTGTAAAGCGTCAATCGTTTCTTTCAGCAATACCGGTTGGTGGTAATCCGCCGTCATGATTGCTGATTTTTGGTGTTTAAAAACGCTTCTATTTCGTCTGCCAAGTCGTCAAATCCTTCCGTATTTTCTACTTCCGAATCATGGTTGGCTCGGCTCCACAGTTCCATTTTTTCAAATAATCCCATCAACATCACTTCGTTGTCTTGGTCGATGTCCAAACCAATATGCTCGAGCATATGATTGGGCAAATTCAATCGACCTGCACCATCCAACTCAATGGGGGCTGCACCTCGCAAAAACTTGCGGATGTAATCACCATGTCGGCGACTGTGGCGATTCAACTTCGCGATATCTCCTTTTAATCGATCCCATTCTGGTTTAGGGTATATCACCAAACAGGGCTGGTGCATATCCTTTCGTACCCACAAGCCATCATGCAATACCGGCTCGAGTTGCTTGCGCAACTTGGAAGGAAGCTGTAAGCGCCCTTTGTTATCGAGTTTGCAGGGGTAATCCCCCAATAAATCCAGCATGATGGATCGAAAAAATTTGGATTTGGTAAGCGAAAGTAATCGGATTTTCCCACTTTCCCCCACCGACTACAAAGAAATTTGAAATTTGTTGATAAATCGTTGTTCATATCATGGTGTGACAAAGGAGGTTATTGCGGTCATCTAATTGAAATATAGTGAGTTTTCTTCATTTTTGGGTGCTGTGGGGGAAAGTGGGGTATTTTGAAGAAGCATTGGACAATGGACTATGGAAAAAAATTGGCCCGACTTGGATATGTGTTGGCCTTTGCCCGACATTCGTAACATGGATTTGAAGCAAATTGAATCGGTATATTTTCTTGGTATTGGTGGTATTGGAATGAGTGCCCTAGCTCGTTTTTTTCATCGTCAGGGCAAGCAAGTGATGGGTTATGATAAAACGCGAACGGCATTGACCATCGAGCTCGAACTCGAGGGAATGGCAATCCATTATGATGATCATGTGTTGGAGATTCCGGAAATTATTCGTCTGGGTAAAAAGGAGAATATCTTACTGATTTACACTCCTGCCATTCCAAAGGATAGTCACGAACTGAACTGGTTCATTGATGCAGGTTATCGACTGTACAAACGATCCGAAGTACTAGGTCTGCTCACACAAAATGCAAAATCTATTGCTGTTGCCGGCACACATGGCAAGACCACAACTTCTGCAATGATTGCGCACATTCTTGAAGACTCGGGTTTGCATTGCAATGCATTTCTTGGAGGTATAACGGGTAACTACAACACTAATATGCTGATCCATCGTGATGCAGAATGGACTGTTGTAGAAGCGGATGAATTTGATCGTTCGTTTTTGACGCTTTCACCGACACTTGCCGCAATCACAAGTATGGATGCTGATCATTTGGATATATACGGCAACCATGAGTTTATGATTGAAAGTTTCAATTTGTTTGCAGCGCGTGTGGTGCCTAATGGATATTTGTTTTGCAAGTCAGGTTTGCCTTTGCAAAAAGAAAGACTTGGTGAGGGCGTAGCATGCCATGCCTATGGCATGGATCAGGAAAGCAGTATTCATGCGGCCAACATCCATATTGCCGCTGGCCGATATGTATTTGATTGGACCAATGGCAAGGATACAATTCATGAGATTCGTTTGGGTTTACCAGGTCGGCATAATGTTGAAAATGCGGTGGCAGCCATTGCTACCTGTCGCATAGCGGGCGTTTCTGACGAGGCGATTAAATCCGCTCTTGAGTCGTTCAAAGGTGTAAAGCGTCGTTTTGATTATGCGCTCATTTCCGACAAAATTGTTGTCATTGACGACTATGCTCACCACCCTGAAGAGCTTCGTGCAGCAATTTCTAGTGCTAGAGAATTGTTCCCGGATAAAAAAATCTCAGGCGTTTTTCAACCCCATCTGTTCACCCGAACGCGTGATTTTGCTGACGGTTTTGCAGAGACGTTAGGCTTATTGGATGAGGTTGTACTCCTTCCGATTTATCCTGCGCGTGAAAAACCAATTGAAGGAGTTCATTCACAAATGCTATTGGATAAAATTGTAAATCCATCCAAAATCCTGGTGGAGAAAGACGCTTTATTAGCGGAACTGTTGGCCAAACCGAGAGAAGTGATTATGATTTTGGGTGCAGGTGATATCGATACGTGCGTTGCACCTTTGGTATCAGCCTACACAGCAAAGGGTTGATGTGTTATCTCTTTTTTCCTTCGGCCAGTATTTACCTACAGAAATCAGTTGGCCAAAGCGCAAAACATATTACTTGACGAGATCGATCGTAAAAAGCGGAAGAGAAAAATGATCTTCGCTGCTTTGTCGTTGATGGGGGCTTTGGCTATCTCGGCCTTGATGGGTTTCGTTGAGGTGAATCGTCAATCTACAAAATGTTGGAATGTTGATGTGCGTGTTATTTACAAAGACAGTTCGATCTTTTTGACGCAGGACGATGTGCAAAAATCGATTCGCAATCATATCGATTCGATTCAAAATTTTCCTTTGAATGAAATTGACCTCAACGCGATTCATCGCACTGTGGTCAAAACTAGTGCGGTGAAAACTGCGGGAGTATACACAACCGTTGACGGCAGATGTGTGATTGAAGTGGAACAGCGCGTGCCGGTTGTTCGGATTTTTAATTCGGAAGGACAATCCTTTTACATGGACGCTGAGGGCTACACTTTTCCGGCAAGTTATCGCGCTGCTGTGCGTTTACCGGTTTTTACAGGTCATATCCCGGATGGTGTAATGGCCGAGTCCTACCTTGATGAGAAATGGGTGTATGCCAGCTGTATGGATGATATTTTGCGTTTGGCCAATTTCATCCGCAACAATGCTTTTTGGTCTGCTCAAATTGAACAGGTTTATCTCAATGCGAGTGGAAATTTTGAGGCAACCACACGAGTGGGGGATCACCAGGTGATTATCGGTGATGCAAATAACTTGGAATTGAAGTTTAGAAAATGGATGGCATTTTATGCCAATACAATAAAAGGAAAAGATTTGAATCAATACAAAACGATCAACCTCAAATTTGACGGGCAGGTCGTTTGTGCAAAATAGAATAATTACTGCAAATACATTGATGAATATGAATTCGGAAATAGTTGTCGGTCTCGACATTGGAACCACTAAGATTGCTTGTATCGTTGGTAAGAAATACGATAATGGCAAGATCGAAATTCTTGGTGTAGGTAAGAGCCAAAGCGATGGAGTAACCCGTGGTGTCGTGAGCAATATCGACAAAACAGTTGCTAGCATTCGTGCTGCAGTTGAGGAAGCGGAGCGCGAAAGTAACGTGTCCATTAAACTGGTCAATGTAGGTATCGCAGGTCAACACATCAAGAGTGTACAATTGCGCGGAATGCGCACACGTACAAGCAATGATGATGAAATTTCACGTGCGGATATCGATGCTCTCATTGAGGACATGAACAAAATGGTCATGTTACCTGGTGAAGAAATCATCCATGTGCTCCCACAGGAATTTACCGTTGACAGCGAAAGGGGAATTAAAGATCCTATTGGTATGGCTGGCATCCGTTTGGAAGCGAATTTCCATGTCATCACCGGTCAAATCACTGCCATCAAAAACATCTATAAATGTGTAACGAAAGCAGGATTATCTGTTGAAGCTTTAACGCTGGAGCCATTGGCTAGTGCAGCTGCTGTGCTGAGCGAAGAAGAACGCGAAGCTGGTGTAGTGTTGGTTGATATTGGAGGTGGTACCACGGATATTGCGATTTTCCAAGACGGTATCATTCGCCACTCTGCTGTAATTCCTTTCGGTGGCAATGTCATCACCGATGACATCAAGCAGGGTTGTACAATAATGAAGCATCAAGCCGAACAACTAAAAGTGCGTTTCGGTAGCGCATTGGCAACTGAAAACAAGGATATAGAAATCATTTGCATTCCTGGATTGAAAGGAAGGGATCCAAAGGAAATTTCTTCACGCAACTTAGCGCAAATCATTCAGGCGCGAATGGAAGAAATATTGGAGCATGTGCATTTTGAAATTCGCAACAGTGGCATGGAGAAGCACTTGATCGGTGGTCTTGTGTTGACTGGCGGCGGATCTCAACTCAAGCATATGAAGCAACTGGTGGAATATGTAATGGGAATGGATTGTCGCATTGGTTATCCCAACGAACATGTGGCCAAAGCAGTTAATGATAGTATGCTTACACCAACATTAAGTACGGGTGTTGGATTGGTTATCAACTCACTTGATAAATTGAGTATTGATATGGCACGTGTGAATACCGCTCCCAAAGCGGCAGCAGCACCTGCTCCAGAACCTGCGCCAAAGCCAGTTTCAAGAGGTGTGGAGGAACAAAAGTCAAGTCGATTTGGACAGACCTTCCTCAACAAGATAAAGGAATTTTTAGATACCGAAGAGGATTGATAATAAAAAGGGTCGCACATGCGACCCTTTTTTATGCTTCATTTTTGATGCGATGAAGGAAAGTTTCATATGCTTCTGTCAAATGTTCTAATTCAACTGGAAAAGACGCAAGGCAGTCTCCAAAATCGCTAAGAAGCGCAAGGTTAATCTTTCCGCCTGAATTTTTTTTGTCGTTCATTAAATAAGGAACGAGAATGTCAAAGCTTGGCCATTGATAGGAGTCAAGGTCGAATAATCCGATACACTGCTCGGTGATCCATTGACTGTCATCCGCAGAAAGCATGTGATAGGCAGAACTAATTGGTGTTTCTATCGCTATGCCGGCAGCGACTGCGATTCCATGAGGTATCCCCTTATCAATTGAAATGAAATACGATTCCAGTGCATGTCCGACAGTGTGACCAAGATTAAGCGTTTTGCGTTCGTTGGTTTCAAAAGCATCTTGTTTTACTATCTCCAGTTTGACACTGGCAGAAGCAATGATGGCTTCCATATCTGGAGTTGCATCATTTGCTATAGCATTACAAACGTTGTCGAAGTCGTTGCGGCTGCGTAGCAGTGCATGTTTAAGCATTTCCGCTTGACCGCTAAGAATTTCAATGGGGTCTAGGGTGTCCAGAAATTCTGGGCAAACGATAGTCTGCACAGGGAAGGCAATAACCCCGACCATGTTTTTATAGTGCATTAAGTCGATGCCGCATTTCCCTCCGATTGAAGCATCAATCATGGCCATAACTGAAGTCGGAATATTGATCCAGTCTATACCGCGCTTGTAATTTGCAGCAATCCAGCCGCCCAAATCGGTTACCACACCACCCCCAAGATTTATTATCAACGCTTGTTTATCGGCCTCAAACTCGAGCAATTGAGCAAAAAGATGGTGAGCAATCTCCCAATTTTTTGAACCCTCACCAGCCTCGATAACCAAAATTTCGGCGTTCTGCAATTCCTCACTATCGTTGGCTAGTAAAGGGAAACAATGATCGAGAGTGTTCTCGTCACATAATACAAATAAGCGCGAATGAGCTGCTGCATGCTCGGCGATAGCTTCCCGAACGTGTTGAATGGTATCAACAAAAAGGACATTGTCTTGGTTAGTCATGGGACATCAACATCGGTTTCAAGAGCAAAAAAAAAGCGAGCAGAGCTCGCTTGATGTGGTACCTCCAGGAATCGAACCAGGGACACAAGGATTTTCAGTCCTTTGCTCTACCAACTGAGCTAAGGTACCAATTTAATGGGCGGCAAATGTAATCATTTTTTTTTTCAAAGCAATTCTTTTTTCAATGTTGTTGGTTTTTTTTTATTCCCAATATTAAATGTAGTGTTTAGTGGGTTTTGACTTTTTTTGTTCATAACATGGCATCCATTTGCAGTCAGTTGCGTCTATCCTTAGCCTTTGGCAAGTTTTGAGATAATGGAGCATCCGAAGCGAAATGTTATAGCAGGATTAATTCTGTTAATTTTTCGATAAGAAGGGTTTTTTTTTCGATTGAACTTCAATTTCGTCTGTTTAGGTGCTGCCTTTTGATTATATTTGCCTCGTTTTGTATAAATGAACAATTTTTATTATT
>JBDKJN010000212.1:0-3202 GCA_039796595.1 Bacteroidota bacterium | reverse complement strand
GGAAATAGGACTTTCGGGTGAGAACGGAAGGATCTCTTGGGATACGTATAGAATTCTTTTTTTATTGCTCATACGCGTTGAAGAAATGACCGAATTTTAACTTTCGGAATACAAAGGTATGTAAAAAACTTTGTTGATAAATCCAAACTTTTAGCTTTGTCTTTTCAAAAAACGACCAAAATATTTCTGAATGCTTGTAATTGAGACAATTAGCGATTTGTCGGACCAAATCGCAAATGCAAAAAGCTTGGGCCGTTCCATCGGTTTCGTTCCAACAATGGGTGCTTTACACCCCGGTCACGTTCATTTGGTGGAAAAAGCCGCTGAGGTTGCCGATATCGTAGTGGTCTCCATTTTTGTTAATCCAACTCAGTTTAACAACCCCAACGATCTACTCAAATATCCAAAAACGCTCGAAGCCGATTGCCAGCTATTAGAGGGTAAGGCTGACATCGTTTTTGCCCCACAAGTCAGTGAAATGTACACGCGAGTGGAAAGCAAGTCGTGGGATTTCGGTCTACTGACTTCTTCACTAGAAGGGCACTACCGCCCCGGTCATTTCGATGGCGTTTGCACCATTGTTCAAAAGCTACTTGTCTTGGTGCGGCCCGACTGCGCGTTTTTCGGTAAAAAGGACTATCAACAATTGGCCGTAATACAGGCACTTGTAAAAGCAGAAAGCCTTCCTGTCCGCATCGTACCATGCGATACTGTTCGAGAAGCCGATGGACTAGCTATGAGCTCGCGCAATATGCGACTCAGCCCTCAACAGCGCAAAGACGCCTTACTGATCAGCCAAACATTGATGCTCCTGGTCTCAAAAAAGGAAGATCTTGAAGTAAGTGCGATGGTCGAACTCGGTGTAAGCAAGTTCAATTCATCCTCTGGCTTGAGCCTGGAATATCTCGCCATTGTGGATGCCACCACATTTGAGCCTGTGCTCGACAAAAAACGAAATCCCAAGGCCGTTATCCTAATTGCCGCATTTGCAGACGACATCAGGTTGATAGACAATATGGAACTAGTCTGGTGATCGAATCCTGAAGCATAAAATGTGTTACAGATCGAGTCCTCGGGTGGCGCAAATTTCAATTTGTAAATCTTCCGTGATAGTCGGCGATACCGCTTTTTGCCATTCCTAATTTCGTTGTTGAGTAAAATTCCATTACTTTTGTCGTCGTAAGTAATCAGTTACCCCAAAAAATAAATAGCATGTTCTCAAAATTCGGTACTACAGAAATCATCCTCATTCTAGCCGTTGTATTGTTGTTTTTTGGCGGAAAAAAAATTCCTGAAATGATGCGTGGCCTTGGTCGTGGCGTTAAGGAGTTCAAAGACGCCAGCAAAGGTGAAGGCGATGCTTTGGATAAAACTGAAAGCAAATAATCAGTCCTGCCCCTGACGTAATTCAATCCTGAAAGTCGTTCCCATGCCGGGTTCACTTTGACTTACGTAGATTTTTCCCCCGTGATATTCGTTGATGATGCGTTTGACCAATGAAAGGCCAAGCCCCCAACCCCGTTTTTTCGTGGTGTAGCCTGGTTGAAACACGGTTGACCACTTGTTTTTCGGAATACCTTTTCCTGTATCACTTATGTCAACTATTAAACGGCCGTCCGCAGTGCTAACACGTCCTACTATTTTGCCTTCAGCATCCATCGCGTCCACAGCATTTTTTAGAAGGTTTTCCAACACCCAACCAAAAAGAGGTTGATTGAGATAAACATCCTTGTTTCCCTCTTGGAAGTCCAATTCCAAGCTTACCTTATTCGAAAGCCGCGGGCGCAAATAATCGAATGCGGCAGTCATCACCTCCTGAATGTTGCAGAGCCCCAACTCAGGTACAGAGCCGATCTTCGAAAAACGGTCGGTAATTGTATTTAATCGGTCAATATCTTTATTGAGTTCAGTTAATATACTTGGTGATACGCCCTCCGTTTCCAAGTAAGCGCTCCAGGCCATCAATGAACTAAGCGGAGTACCCAATTGATGCGCTGTTTCTTTTGCCATACCCACCCATACTTGATTTTGTTCTGCCTTACGAAAGGTCGAGAAAATGAGATATGCAATGAAAAGAAATACGCCCACTAGAATCAATTGCACAATAGGAAACATTTCCAATTGTTTTAATGTGGCAGAATCTTCAAAATAAATCAGCTGTTTTTTCTGCCCGGCCAATGTCAAAACAATGGGCTCATTCTCCTGCTCCATTTGAGCTAGTTTATTTCGCAACAACGCAGGAGTGGCTATATCCACTGAATCGATACTACCGCGTTGATACACGGTAGACAAAGTACTATCAACCACTAAAACGGGTACTGACGCGGCATTGATCACGGTCTCGGAAATGAACGAATGAATCAGGTCATCCATTGTTGTCTGCAATTGTGTGAATAGCCGACTATCGTCGTAATAAATTTTTTGGCTGATTTCTGGTATTTCAATAGGGTCGTTGCCTTTTGCTTGAATTGCAGCAAACAACGAATCAGTATATTCTTTATCCAATCCTTTTCCTTCCGGCAAATTCACATAATCCAAAACCTTATTTGAGTCATCGCAAAACAACACGGGTATTGTTGTATTGGTCCAGAGGTATTGTGTGATAAAGGTCAAATCGCTTTCGTACGTCGGGTCCGAAATAATTTGATATGCATTGGCCAGCATGTCGGCCTTTTTGCGCTCTTCCGTTTTTAATTCATCAAACAAAACTTTCGTGAAGTTCACCAATTCAGCTCGACGCTTAATGGCTTCACTCCAAAGTTTAACCTTCTCGCGCTCTTCGGCACGTATTCCCTCCGCTATATGATTGCTATACCATAGCGTGATGCCCACTATCACCGTGGCAACAATCAACAAAAAGATTTTCCAACGTTGTTTACTACTGTATAAGTTCATACGACACTTTGAATTCGCAAGATGGCACAGAATTTCGACTTATCCATCGCATAAAAGATGAGTTTATTATTTTGAACAGATGAATTCTTGTATTTTCGACCCACATCAAAATGTATTACAACACATGAAAAACACGCGTGCATTCTTTTGCGTATTTTGTTTGTTTTTGTTCATGATCCAATCATGTACCATCGAAAAACGACGTTACATGGGGGGGTATCATATTGACCGGTTTAAGACCGCAAAAACAAATACCCCGAATGAAAAACGCGAAGTCGCCGAAAAAGCACAGCTGGAGACCGGCCAA
>JBDKJN010000211.1:0-7832 GCA_039796595.1 Bacteroidota bacterium | reverse complement strand
CAGCCGGGACCATACTTATGATGTTCCGCAGTTGCTTCAACGTGTCGAGTCCTTCACCCGAAACATCGATGTGCCAATGCTCGGTTTCACCTTTTCGCAACCAATCCTTGACTTTGCGACTAATGATATTATGACCGAAGGAGATTAAGATCTCAGGACACCAATCGCGTAACGTTTCATCTTTCAATCCCGTAATTGTGCGATCAATGGTACTGCACCAGTTGGGCTCTGCCAGATTGCTATGTGCTTCAGTCATCACCACAACATTGGGCAAGTTTGTCCATTGTTTTAGTGCGGCTTTGAGCTCTTGATCAGGATGATGTTGACCAGCGAGGATAAGCACCTTCTTGGCACCTTCAACCCGTGCAGTTAAAGTCGAAATCACGCTGGGCTGTAACTCTTCACTTGATGCGATTCGCTCCACACATTTTATTTTTGTGGGTAGATAGGGCACTGTTTTGTAGAGCGGTTCACGCAATGGAAAATTGATATGTACAGGACCCCATACACCTTGATCCGTTAGGCGCATGGCCTCGTCCATGATTCGATTGTTGTGCCATATAATATCAGGATGAATCGCCTCTTCCTGAATTTCAAAAGAAGCTTTGATATAATTGGCATACACCTGATTTTGGCGTATGCTCTGACCTTCGCCTTGATCAATCCATTCGTGCGGACGATCGGCAGTAACAATCAATAATGGAACACGCTGATAATAGGCCTCGGCGATAGCTGGAGCGAAATTGAGCACAGCCGTACCGCTCGTACAGATCAAAACTACAGCCTTCTGTTTTTGTTGAGCCATACCTAGCGCAAAAAATGCAGCGCTTCGCTCATCGGGAATGGCATAAGTAGTAAACCTCGGATCATTGTGAAGACTGATGGAA
Source organism: Bacteroidota bacterium (assembly GCA_039796595.1). Lineage (GTDB taxonomy): Bacteria > Bacteroidota > Bacteroidia > Flavobacteriales_D > Sanyastnellaceae > CANHSF01. The sequence goes on along the minus strand of JBDKJN010000211.1, from coordinate 6,945 downwards.
AAAGGAGCATTGCGCGAACCAGGACACAACACCATGTCATGTAGTCCATGCCATTCGCATAAAGCGAAGAAGTCTTGCACAGAGGATTTATCAGAAAGCACGAATGACATGCAGAATCAATTTTACGTCTGGTATTCCAATATTACTATTGTCAACATTGGCATAACCACGGAGGCGCAAGCTAGTTCAAACCAAACAAAAAGAAGAGAATCTGAGTCAAGATTTTTGCAGGAAAAACGCGCCTTTTTGTGAATAACTAAATCCTCAACTATTTCCATTATTCGAGAGAAGATCGCACATTTCGTAAAATTCAATTTGCATGAAAATTATTGTATTTGGCGCCAACGGCCGTGTTGGTCAACAAACCGTAAAAAGAGCATTAGAAAAAGGGCATCAAGTCACCGCTTTTGTTCGCGACAAAGGCAGTATGCAATTGCTCCATCCCTCGTTGCAAGTGATTCAAGGCGATGCATTGAGTCAATCGGATGTGAGTTCTGCGATTAAACATCAGGAAGCTGTAATATCGTGCTTAGGCTCGAGTGAATCTACACATCGTTTGGTTTTCATACACCACATCATCAACGCCATGAGGGAGCACAAGGTCAAGCGCATTATAGCCATTGGTGGTATTGGTGCACTGCAAGCCAATGAACACCTCAAGGTTTATGAGACCGCCACTTTTCCAAAAGAATACATCGATGTAACACAAGCGCATATTCGAGTGCTTGATGCTTTATTGACTTCTCGACATCAATTTACCTTCATGTGCCCTCCGATGATACCTGAAGGCGATCGCACGGGTAATTTTCGGGTTCAGGCAGAATATCCTGCAGGTGGTTGGTCGATTAACTCAGGGGACATTGCTGATTTTATGGTGACAGAATTGGAAAAAAATCAGTACATCAATAAGCGAGTTGGTATCAGCAATAATCCTGGATAAAATTGAATATTTTTTATTTATTATGGATACAACCTTAAAGTGGAAATTTGAGTTGTACAGTATATGGTGCGCATTCTAGTTTTCATAATCACATTGTTACCTGCGGTATTGCTTGCACAAATCGAAAATGGTGATTTTTCAGTTGGTTCATTAGGCTGTTCCAATGTTTCAGGTTGGACCTTTTCGAACGGCTCAGCGGCGCCAGAGATCACTTTTGCATTTACAGGATCGAATACTTGGTTGGACCTGACTCCTTGTGGTGCCTTTGGTAATGGTTCATGGATTGAACAAGAAGTTGCGACTCAACCCGGGCAGTGTTACCAATTAAACTTTGAATTGGGCTCTGTATGTGGCTGGGATGGAAGTGATGCTGGAGTTTATATCACAATCGATGGTATGCAATTGGGCGAACGTATCTTCAATGACAGTATGCTTTGTAACCCTGGAGTTATCAATTTTATGCCTTTCACTTCGCCAATATTTCAAGCGAATAGCAATACCACAACTATTCGATTTAGAGGCGAAGGAAGGTGCACAGCTCTGAGTGTGTCGATTGGTGGCGGGTGCAGCAGCATTGGCCAATTAGCCAATCCAGGGGTGATCGGTATTGACAATATTAGCATCGAACAGATTTCAAGTGCTGCAAATTGGTCCAGTCCAATTCCCGAAATCTTGGAGATATGTCCGGGACAAACCACGACTTTAAATGCCTCCATCGGTAGTTCTTCAGCCACTTATACATGGAATAATGGCTCTATCGGATCTGAAATAACCATTGACTCGCCTGGATTCTACGAGGTAGTTATTGAAGACGGTTGTTTAGCAGCAAGTTTCAGTACTGAGGTTATTCTGATTCCATCTCCTGAATTGGAACTGGGTAACTCAATTGCAGGTTGCTATCCGAACGGAGTTTCTATTGGTCAGGACTACACTAATATCGTATGGCAAGATGGTAATTTTCCAACTCCTCGAACAATTCAAGCCAATGGGTTATATATTGGTTTTATCGAAAATCAATGCGGCTCCGCAACAGATAGCATATCCGTGGAATTGGATGTCATGCCAATAACCGATGAGATCATTGAATCCACAGTTTGTGATGGCCTTACTGGACAAATTAATATCGATCTTGAAAGCCCATTCAGTTGGATTTGGCCGAACGGTGAAAGCGATGAAACGTATACTTTCACAAGTTCACAATACTTTGTAATGCCCGTTTCTAGTCCATGTGGCACGGTAAATTTCACCATCGATCTTTCTGTCATATCCTGTGATGTTGGAGTATATATCCCGAATTCATTTACGCCTAATGGAGATGGAAACAACGATATTTGGCAGCCCATTCCAAATAAAGTTCAAATTACCCATTGCTTGATTTACAATCGTTGGGGAGAAAAAATCTTTGAGTCCGATCAACCGCATCCTGTTTGGGTTGGTGACTTCAAGGCAGGAGAATATTATTGCCCTGATCAAATGTATAATTATCAAGTTTCATATATCGATCCTGATGGGCAAGCAGAGATCGCTATTGGACACATAACATTGGTTCGCTAATTATGAAAACAGTTTTACTCATTGCTTTAAGCACTCTTATTGGTATTCGTATCCAAGCTCAAGACCACAAACATGTTTTATTCTTGGGTAATAGTTATACCTACACCAATTATTTACCGGAAATGCTCAGCGCATTGGCTTTGTCTGCTGGCGATACCGTTACTCACTCCAGCAATACACCGGGCGGATATACTTTTAATAATCATACAACGAATGCAACAAGCTTATCCTTGATTGAAGAAGGAGGTTGGGATTATGTAGTATTGCAAGAACAGAGTCAGGCTCCTTCATTTCCCATTGAACAGGTGGAAGATGCTGTATTTCCGTTTGCAACACAATTGGATAATCTCATTCAGGCAAGCAATCCATGTGCTGAAACCGTTTTCTATATGACGTGGGGTCGCGAAAATGGAGACGCTTCGAACTGTGAGTTTTGGCCTCCAGTATGTACCTATGAAGGCATGGACGATTTATTGCGAGAACGATATATGCAAATGGCGGTAGATAATGATGCAATCGTTTGTGCGGCTGGTGCTGTTTGGCGGTATATCCGAGAAAACAATGCATCCATTGACTTGTACCAAACCGATGGTAGTCACCCGAGTGCAGTTGGAACTTATGCGATAGCGTGCAGCTTTTACAGCACCCTTTTTCAAAAATCAGCCACACTCATAACCGATGACCAAAGTGTTAGCGCTGAAGATGCAGCATATATCCGAAATGCAGTAGATGCCGTTATTTTTAATGATATGGAAACATGGTTGATTGGTACTTATCCGCTAGTGGCTGACTTTACAACCAATCATGTAACAGATTTTGAAGTGGAGTTTACCTCTTCAATGGATGCCCAAAATGCAGTCTGGAATTTTGGTGATGGCCAAACAGGCAATGGAAATATCGTGAACCACGTTTACACAACCCCTGGAAACTACACCGTTTCATTGACGATAGAGCATTGTGGCGAGAGTGCTACTTCTAACCAAATAGTAGTGGTAGAGAATATTTCTGTCGACCCGATAACGGTATCACCCATTCGTTTGTATCCCAATCCTGCCAGTGAAACGATCACACTTGAGATGAAAGATTCAACGCAAATAAACATGTGGAATGCACAGGGGCAACTGGTGCTACAACAAAACATTAACGGAGGATCTACTACCCTATCGGTAAGCCACCTACCGTCTGGCCTATACAGCATACGAACAAGCTCGATTGGAGCCGGTCAAGTGCTTATTATTCGATAAGGCGATAATCTTAAGCCTCAACTACAACACCCATTGCACAGAATTTATCTATACGTTGGTCACAGCGTTTGATCGGATCCAATTTATCCAAAGTAGCGAGTTGTTGAAGAATTTCGCGCTTTACGGTTTCAAACATTTCAGTAGGATTGGCATGTGCTCCACCAATGGGTTCTTTGATAATTCCATCGATAAGACCATTGCCTTTCATGTCATCAGCCGTTAATTTAAGAGCTTTAGATGCCGTCACCTTTTGATCCCAAGTCCGCCATAAAATCGATGAACAAGATTCAGGAGAAATTACACTATACCACGTATTTTCGAGCATCAGCACGCGGTCGCCAATGCCGATACCCAACGCCCCACCACTCGCACCTTCTCCAATGATGATACAAATGACAGGCACACGCAATTTCATCATTTCGTAGAGGTTACGTGCAATTGCTTCACCTTGGCCTCGTTCTTCAGCTTCCAAACCAGGGAAAGCACCAGGTGTATCAATAAAAGTAACTATAGGCTTGTTGAATTTTTCAGCCAACTTCATCAATCTCAGGGCCTTGCGGTAACCTTCAGGATTAGCCATACCGAAATTTCGGAATTGGCGCAATTTTGTGGTATTTCCTTTCTGCTGGCCGATAAACATCACACTGCGTCCATCGAGCATTCCAAAACCACCGATCATGGCCTTGTCGTCTTTCACGGTGCGATCACCATGCAATTCAACAAACTCGCCATTGGTCAAATGTTCAATGTATTGCAACGTGTATGGCCGATCAGGATGACGACTCACCTGTACTTTTTGCCATGCATCAAGATTACTATATATCTCTTCTGTTTTCTTTACCAAGGTCTTTTGCAAATCATTGATTGCGTTGCTTACATCAACACCCGCCTTCTTCTCGCTTTCACGCAATTTTTCAATCTGCTCGTTGAGTTCCTTTAAAGGAGCTTCGAATTCTAAATAGTTCATGTTACGAAAGTAATAAATTCTATGTATTTCTCTCCAAATGCTTAACGAAGTTGCACGAAAGACAATGTGCAAAATTTATTGTGCACTATCCATAAATGCTTTCAGTAGTCCGATGGCTTTAGCTCGATGACTTATCGAATTTTTGGTATTCATATCCATTTCAGCGAAGGTGATATCGAATCCATTGGGCTTAAAAATAGGATCATATCCAAAGCCTCCATCCCCTTGAGGTGAGGCTATGATTACTCCATCCACTACACCTTCAAATACATGCTTCTGCCCTTCCCAAAAAAGACAAATAGAAGTGCGAAAACGAGCAGACCTATTCTCAATTCCGGACAGTTTTTGCAATACCAAATTCATGTTTGCCTCCGCATTTCGACCGGCCTTGGCATAGTCAGCGCTGTCAACCCCTGGCTCACCATCTAGAGCGTCAATCTCCAACCCTGTGTCATCAGCAAAACAATTGCAGCCATAGTTCTCAAAAACATAGGTCGCCTTTTGCTCTGCATTTCCTGGAATGGTTCCAGTCGTTTCAGGCAACTCCTCAAAACAATTGATATCCGTTAGACCCAAAAGCGGCAGTGACCCACCCAATTTAGCCTCCACTTCTCTTACCTTATTCTGGTTTGCGCTAGCAAATATTAATTTAGACATGCTCATCGCTTGATGACTTTCTGATTTTGCGTGTATTCAAATTGATCGACAAAAATGATCTCTTTGGGTCTCATGAATTTAGGAACAGATTTTTCCATGTACTCATGCAACACCTTCATTTGAACCTCGGTCCAAGGTGTTCCCTCAATTTTAAGCACTACAGCTTGACCCAACTCATCATGATTTTTTGAAGTGATATAAAAAGGTTGTCGAATAACTTCCTCCAATAGATTTTCAACGGTACTTGGAAAAATTTTTATTCCACCTGAATTGATCACATGATCCATTCTACCTAACAATCGGAAATGTTTATCATCTAAACATTCTGCCAAGTCATTGGTGACGGTTAGTGGTTTATCGAGGTGAGGAACTTTCAAGACCAGACAACCCCGATCATCCGTAGAAACGGTAGTTTTACCCAAGCATTCAAACAATTGTGGATCACTAGTCGTTTTGATATTTTGCATTGCTACATGCGTTAAGGTCTCGGTCATGGCATAACCGAGATAAAAATTCGGTTTCAACGACTTTAGCTGCTCACGAATTTTAACGTTAACCTCTGCACCTCCAAGTAAAACATGTTTAAATAGTTTAAAATCATACCCATTCTGAAGAGCCACAGCGCATTGATGAGGAGTTATGGCAGTGAAATCATAATGTTTTTTCACCTGATGAAAGGGGAATGAACCCGGCTCACACCAATCCAATTGCCATCCATGTATAAGCGCTCGTAGGATCATCATTTTACCACCAATAAAAGTTGATGGCAAACACAAAAAAGCAAGATCACTTTCTCGCAAATCAAAAAATTCAGAAGTGATCATAGCCGAGGCTCGGACTGCACGACCACTGTGTTCGATAACTTTTGGTGTGCCCGTCGTTCCAGAAGTCTGCGCCTGAATAAATGCCGGATTCTCCAACCAATTGAGTATAACATTCCAATGGTGTTTTTCCCAATCCGGAGCACTCACAATTTGCCTCCTAGCGTGATCCAGGAGTTCGTGTTCGAGATAAGCGTGATCATTGATAATGTACTTATGCATAATTTGATTTAGAGCAAGAATTCAAAATCCCATGATCCATTAGCATCCCACTTCAATAGCCCTTTCTCAACTTTTATCGGAGATGGAATATTATTCGAATATAGTGCACCCGTTCCCAATCCCTGATAACCGCTGTATGATTTATGTTGGAGCCATTGCGCTATTGCGTGCAGACCAACATTGCTCTCCAATGCAGAAGTGGCCCACCAACCTATATCCATGGATTCTGCAATTTTTATCCATTCATCGGCATTTTGTAAACCTCCATGCAATGTAGGTTTCAGAATAATATACTGAGGCCGAATCGATTGCAAAAGCGCTTCCTTATCTGCTGTGGAATAGTGACCGATTAGTTCTTCATCCAAGGCTATTGGTATTGGAGATTTTGCGCATAGTTCCGCCATCTTGATCCATTGGCCGGCACGAATGGGCTGTTCAATGGAGTGAATATTGAATTCTGCCAAAGCAGTCAGTTTTTCTAAGGCCAAATCAGGATCGAAAGCCCCATTGGCGTCCAGGCGCAAAATAATTTGATCAGGT
>JBDKJN010000210.1:0-3024 GCA_039796595.1 Bacteroidota bacterium | reverse complement strand
GCTTCTGTCCATCGTTCAAAGGCCCCGATAGGTAGCACCAAAGCTAGAATGCCACCTGGCTCCAACAATCTTTTCGTTTGTTTGAGAAACGGCTCCATAGGTAACGAATCATCATGACGTGCAGCATTTCGACTTGGATTCGCGGCTCTCAATGATTGACTGAAATAAGGCGGATTTGATATAATCAGATCGAATTTTTTTTCAGAAACAATTTTTAGATAATCGCCTTCATGCAATTTTAGTCGATCGCTCCAAGGTGATCGTACAAAGTTTTCACGCGCATCTTCAGCGGCTCCTTCATCTATTTCAATCGCGTCAATCATCGCCGATGCATTGCGTTGAGCACACATGATTGCAATCAAACCCGTGCCGGCACCAACATCAAAAATGTGAGTAGCCTCTTCTACCCTAGCCCATGCTGCCAATAGCACAGCATCCGTTCCCACTTTCATGGCACTCCGGCTGTGAAACACATCGAATTGTTTAAACTTAAAAGGTTTTTCTGACTCAGGCAGCATAACGTAGTCCTGCAATGTATAGCAAAACATTGCAACTCAAACCGTTCAATTAAAAAAAGGAAAATCTTCTAACTTTTTCTTTCATTCCAAGTACCAAAATGTTTGGCTTGGGTTCGGCGATCAGCGGGGATTTCTCGCAACGGTTCACAAGCGCGTAAATGTTGTCGACATTCCTCTGGTAAGCGTTGGTAAATGGCTGTTCCCTGGCGTTTCCAATCCATCATTTCATCCGATACTTCTTTGATAATTTTGTATGGATTCCCAACAACCAAACTGCGCCTTGGAATTACGGTGTCGGCATTGATGAATGAAAGTGCGCCGATGATACATTCCTCGTGAACTTCAACCCTATCCATAATAACGGCATTCATTCCCACCAAACAGTCCTTACCTATGTTGGCACCATGTATAATTGCCCCGTGACCGATATGAGCACCAGCATGCAAGTGAACAGTAACACCTGGAAACATATGCACCGTGCAATTCTCTTGAACATTGCAACCATCGGCAATTACTATCCCACCCCAATCGCCTCGAATAGCAGCGCCGGGACCGATGTAGACATTGGCCCCTATTATGACATTGCCTGTAACGGTAGCATTCGGATGAATAAAAGCAGATTCGTGCACAACAGGTACATACCCATCAAATGAAAAACAATTGGCCATATCGTTTGGATGTGATTAAATACGTTCTAATACTGCGGCATATCCCTGGCCTACGCCAATGCACATGGTACACAGTGCATACTTTTTACCGCTGCGCTGCAATTCTTTAGCCGCAGTCAGGGCCAATCGTGCACCGCTCATACCCAAAGGATGTCCTAAAGCAATAGCACCTCCATAAGGATTTAAACGAGGATCATTATCAGCTAGTCCCAATTGACGTGTGCATGCTAAAACTTGTGCTGCAAAAGCTTCATTCAGTTCAATCAAATCGATTTGGTCTATAGTCAGGCCTGCACGCTGTAAAGCCAATCGAGATGCACTCACTGGTCCAATACCCATGATCCGAGGTTCAACACCTGTTACAGCTGAGGACACAATGCGCGCAAGCGGTTTTAATCCATGGCGCTTCAAACCATCTTCAGATGCCATTAACAAAGCGGCTGCTCCGTCATTGAGTCCACTGGCATTGCCTGCCGTTACTGAACCTTCCTTACGAAAAGCAGGTTTCAAACCTGACAAAGCTTCCATTGTAGATTGAGGCCGAGCAAACTCATCTTTCACAAAAGAAATGGCCTCACCCTTTTTTTGAGGAATAACGACAGGAACAATTTCTTCTGCATGAATAGCTCCAGCAGCAGCTGCTTTTTGCTGAGACCACAATGCAAAAGCGTCCTGATCTTCTCGTGATATATTGAATAATTCAGCAAGATTCTCTGCTGTTTCGCCCATGGCATCAGTGCCGTAAACCGCCTTCATTTGAGGATTGATGAATCGCCATCCGAAACTGCTATCGAACATTTGAGCATCACGTCCAAAAGCGGAACTCGTTTTTGAGATCACCCATGGGCCACGAGTCATGTGTTCTACACCGCCTGCAATGATCAAGTCGCCTTCATTTGCGTGCAACACTCGCGCTGCATTCATTACTGCATTCAATCCACTTGCACATAAGCGATTGACGGTTTCACCGGGTACCTCCTGAGGCAAACCCGCTAACAGGAGTGCCATACGAGCAACATTGCGATTGTCCTCGCCTGCTTGATTGGCGCAGCCCAAGATAACATCTGCAACATTCTTCCAATCCAGATTTTCATGCCTCTTCATTAGTGCCTGAAGCACTGTAGCCGCCAAATCATCGGCCCGCACTGCTGCCAAACTACCTCCGAAATTGCCTATGCCGGTTCGAACACCGTCAACGATAAAAGCATTCATATTTTCTTTAATTTGGACACAAAGATGACCAAATCCGGTAGGAAAACATGCTCTTTTTTTTGTGAGATGTGCGCAAGATGCCTGAACAATTCATCCACGTTTGAATAGACGATCAGTCACGGCAGTGAAGACGTGCAGTGGGGCGCGAGATTCAGCGATATTATGAACTCCACAAGGACGACAAGACCTCCATGCGTCGGTCAATTTCTTGTTTTGTGATAAATTCGGATTCAACCTGAATTTTTTCACCTGAAGATATCGTTTTGATGATCGAGAAAGGAATCAAACCATCATCGGCCGCTGCTCCCATCGAAACAATGGTTACTGGTTCATTCTTAGGTATCTTGGTCTGAGGAAACAGACCGTAACTGAGTGCAACCCGTTTATCATCTAAAATTACATAAACGAATTCCATCTCAACATCAGCCACAACATTTAAGGTTATAGCGTCTTTATTGCCCAAGAAACGATCACAATTAATCCATCCTAAATTTTGCACTCGTATTGACGCAGCCAATTTTGCCCCACGGGACATACGCTGCTTTTTTTCTGCTACTTGTTCTTTGGTCAATCGTATTGTATCACACTTATAGACATAGGTTGTATCAGGTTGACGTTCTGTACCA
>JBDKJN010000209.1:0-7946 GCA_039796595.1 Bacteroidota bacterium | reverse complement strand
TTATTTGTCATTTAAAGATTGGAATTGGACGTTGAAGGTTGACTTCGTAGGCGCCCAACAGAACGAAGCATTTTTAGTGAAATGCCACAGTTTGGCGAATCAAGTATCGGGTGCTACCATTCGTTTTTTAGGGGAACGGACTCCGCAAGAATTGGATGAAATGTGGGCGTATTATGATTTCCTATACCTACCAACTCGCGGTGAGAACTTTGGTCACGCCATTGCAGAGAGCCTGAATCACGGTGTACCAGTGGTCATCAGTGATCGCACACCATGGAAGAACTTGTCCGACAAAGGGGTTGGCTGGGACATTCCTTTGGATGCTAAAAACTTTGAACCAGTGTTATTGCAATGCCATAGAATGGAAGAAAATGAGCATAAGACGATGAGCGAGTGCGCTTATAACATGGCGCTTACATTGCTTAACGACCCACAAAGAATGCAGGCCTCGAGAGTATTGTTTCGATAAGTTGATCAGGTTTAACATTCATTTCTTTTCTATTCTATACAGTGATGCGCAATTGCGTATTAATTTGCTCGAAAATTTTAGTTGAGATGAATATTGTAGTCTTGTCACGAGACAAGGAATTATATAGCACTAGCCGTTTAGTTGAGGCTGGGGAAAAACGCGGCCACAAGATGCGCGTAATCGATCCATTGAAATGTAATTTGGTCATAGAAAAGAAGAATCCAAAAATCATTTACAACGGCGAGTTACTAACGGATGTGCACGCTGTGATACCACGCATTGGTGCGTCGGTAACGTTTTATGGAACAGCCGTGGTGCGTCAGTTTGAAATGATGCATGTTTTCACTGCAGTAGAGTCTCAGGCGTTGGTACGTTCACGCGACAAACTGAGAAGTCTACAAATTTTATCACGCGCCGGGTTGGGTTTGCCAAAGACGGTATTTACCAATTATAGCAAAGATGTGGAGCGCATCGTGGAGGAAGTTGGAGATGCTCCAGTAATCATAAAGTTATTGGAAGGAACGCAAGGTTTGGGAGTGGTCTTAGCAGACAATCATAAATCAGCCGTCAGTGTAATTGAAGCTTTTAATGGACTCAAAGCACGCGTAATTGTTCAGGAATTTGTAAAGGAGGCCAAGGGAGCCGATATACGGGCTTTTGTAGTAGATGGCCACGTAATTGGTGCCATGAAGCGCCAGGCAAAGGAGGGCGAGTTCCGCAGCAATCTACACAGGGGCGGCACAGCACAAGTCATTGAATTAACACCTGAAGAGGAAATTGCCGCTATCAAAGCTGCGAATGCCCTCAAATTGGGTATCGCAGGTGTGGATATGTTGCAAAGTGAGCGTGGTCCATTGATCATTGAAGTCAACTCTTCGCCCGGATTGGAGGGTATTGAGCGGGCAACAGGCAATGATATTGCAGGGCAAATAATTAAGTATTTAGAAAAAAACGTCTAAACAGATTTAAATGCGGAAGCGCTAAAGTGAAAGAAATCTTCGAAAGGCTCAATTGCGATCTTTATATCTCAAACGTTGTGACCAGCGCATCGACGGAAGTTCAATAAGTCTATAGAATATATAAGCACAGCCTGTAGCAAAACTAAATCCGATCATTACGACAGCGAATTTTTGCCATGGAGCGGTTGCATAGTGAGATAGTATATTGACTATTGCTCCTCCTGTGATCATATGGAGCAGATAAAGTGAATAAGAAATATTTCCAAAAAAGTCCGAGATGCGTGTTTGGAAATTTGGCCTCAACCAAATAACCGATAAGGTAAAGAGGACGGCACAGAAATTTTCGAAACCCATTTTATACCACACAAATAATAGCGATAAAGTACCAATTAACAAGTATTCACGCAGCGAAATTGTGTTAAGGTGCTTTAGTGCATATACTATTCCGCAAAGAAAGATTGGGCTCCAGAAGAGAACTTGGCGGTCACCGAAGGGTAAATAACTAGCAGCACAGAACAAAATGAAAAAAGTCCATCGCCAAATGGCTTTGGAATGCAAAAGGAGAGGCATACATAAAGCCATTACCAAATAGTATTGGAATTCGATGGCTAACGTCCAAAACACTTCACTCAACCAGCGGGCGCCTTCTATAAAAGGAACAAGATAACCAAGGTGCATTACGATGTCCCAAAGACCGGGGCGGTAGTCGCTTGGAACGGTACCAGGAATCATTTCCCGCATGTATACATAGCACAAAGCCAAGACAATAGTGACCAGGTATGGGGGCTCAATTCGAGCGCATCGCTTCAACATGAAAGTGCCAAATTGGGACAATTTGTATTTCGATTTGATCAGGCTAAACGGGATAACGATTCCTGAAATCACAAAGAAAATAGGGACAGCAAGATCAAAGAATGATACATAGTAAATAACGCGCTCGTCATGAATGAAATTGATGGTTTTTAAAATATAATGGAAAAACATAATTAGCACAGCTGCTAGTCCGCGAAGCGCTACAATGGCAGCTATATGTCCTCTTTTTTCGCTCATCGTTGATTACTGTATTTTTTCACATGGATGCGCGATACATCCACAAGGTATTTTTTATATAATGTTTTTCGACCCAATAGAATATGATAACGCATATCTGATCGGTCGGTTAAGGTCACCTGAGACTTGATTTTTTTCCCCCCAATACGAATGGTCATTTGTACACAATAACGCATTTCCGACTCACCAAAACTCGATCGCACGATACGCTGGTGATAGGTTGTGAAGTCATGCACGATGGTGTGCACACCGTCGAAACAAAAGTGTGCACGCAATATTTTTCCATCTGCCGTTTCGACTTCGGTGCAGTCGATGCAATGGATAGCCGTTCGAAATGCTCCAGTGTCTACCTTGGCTTCGATGGGCATGGCAGATAGTTCTGACAGGATCACATATTCTCTTCGGCCAATGGTAATCATGATTAGCTCAGGGAGGCCAAAAGTTTTTTAACTACTTCAGAGGTGGCTTTTCCGTCGGCACGTCCCGCCAAAGCTTTGTTGGCTGCTCCCATCACTTTGCCCATATCGCCCGGGCCGGTTGCACCCATTTCGGCTATAATGTTCTTAACAGCCGTTTCAATTTCTTCTTGACTCATGGCTTTGGGTAAATATGCCGCAATAACCTCTGCTTGGCGGGTTTCTTCGCCGATGAGATCTTCGCGCCCCTGCTGTTTATAGATCTCGATGGATTCCATGCGCTGCTTGTATAGTTTGTTAAGAATGGCCAGTCCACGGCTGTCATCCACAGCACCATCACTGCCTTCCTTAGTCATTTCCAACAATAGCTTGCTTTTGATGTCGCGTAAGGCCATCAATTTATCTTTTTCGCCGCTTTTCATAGCGGTTTTAATATCCTCGTTGATTTGATCTGTCAATCCCATGGGTCAATTTTCTAAAATTATTAAGGTCGCTAAGTTATGATTTTTCATAAAAAGTTGATACAGGGATTATTAAAGTGGATTACTTTAGCCCAAACCGAATGAAAATTCGGCAAATACTTCACGAACATGGCCAAAAAACCAGCATTAAGCAGAAAGGAACAAGTCGAACTCACTGCGCTACAATTGATCAAAACCAACGGCATCCAGGGAGCTAGTATGGCGGACATTTCCGCGGGGAGTGGCGTTGCAGTTGGAACTATTTACCACCATTTCGAAAGCCGTGAGGCGCTGATCGACGCGCTGCGCTTGCAAATGGCTGAGCAGTTGGCCCAATCCTTAAATGCTGGACTAGGCGGAAAAGGGACGCACAAAGACAAGGTGCAGGGCCTTTGGAATAATGCCTATGCTTTTTTTGCTAAAAATCCTTTGGCTGCATCGTTTATGGATCAATACCTTTCATCTTCAGTAGGAGCGAATAACTCAGGATTGCTCAAGTTAAAGAGTCTCAATCCTGTGAATGACTTCCTGAAAGATGGGATAAAGCAAGGTAAAATCCGGAAAGTGGAGGGAGAATGGTTGTTTGAATTGATGTTGTCCTCTGTTCTTACCACTATTCGTGTCGGTGCCAATAAACAAATGACCGCCATTGGCAAAAAGTCTGTAGATATGGGCGCAGACATGTGCTGGGCAGCATTCAAAGCGTAAGCACGTGTTACAAAAAGTTCAAGTTGAGCAGTATTTTGATGCCGAGAAGTCAGAGGCGCTCCTGTTTATGATTGTCGGTGCTGCAGCCATTGTTACTGCTCTTGGTTTCTGGTTGTATTTAAAGACGCAATGGGCAATTGGTTTTGTTATTCCTCTGGTTTTATTGGGTATTGTTCAAATTACAGTTGGTTGGACGGTGTATAAAAATTCTGACCGCCAACGCACTGATGTAATTTATGCTATGGACCTGGATCCTGCTTCCATTCGTGATAAAGAGGTTCCACGTATGCAAAAGGTGATGCGCAATTTTTTGATCTACCGGTACGCTGAAATTTTCTTTTGTGTACTTGGGATTGTTCTCGTGGCTTTAGGATATTATAAGGGAGTGCACCACTGGTGGAACGGCTTGGGCCTGGGTTTATTGATTCAATCAATCATCTTATTGGTTTTGGATTTTTTTGCCGAGAAACGAGGAGCTCACTATCTCAATGACTTAATTGCGTGGGTGCAACGGTGAGTCGATTATGGATAAGAGCAATATCGTAATTACCTATTTTCGCTAAGCATTAGCCCATCTCTATTGACGTCTAACATGAAAGTTAGTCCAATTCGAAAGATTAGGTGAAGTAAACGAGACATATTGAAATTTCGCCTATCGAATCAGGGTAACAAAGCCTTTGAGTTCCTTCTCTTCTTCCAATTCACCCTTTTCATTGCGCATCTGCACCTTTATGATATACGGGTAAGTTCCGGCCTCCACAAAAAATTCACCGTCTCTCCGTTGTCCAATCCACTTGAAATCGACTTCGTTGGATTGGTAAAAAATCTCGCCCCAACGGTTAAAAATAGAGACCTGTAAAACTCCGATATGGTCTCCGGTAACAGCCCAGTAATCATTGGTTCCGTCACCATTCGGTGTGAAACTATTTGGAACATAGATGGTGGATGGACACACATTTTCAATTGCTTGGGTAAAGGTCGCTTCACAGCCTTCTTGAGTCGTAATGGTTACCGAATAAGCCCCTTCTTCAGTTGCCAGGATGTTTGGTGTTGTCTCCCCGGTATTCCACAGGTAAGCTGCATCAGGATTGATTGCGTCTAGTTCAACACCAAACGGGGGATAGAATAAACACGCTATGATGGGGTCAGGGCCAAATGGATTGATTGGTAATGGATTTACATTTAAGGTCATTCCAGTTGTGGTGAAACAAAAGCCATTATCGATAGTGACTTCGTAATACCCCGGATCGGATACGTGAATGACCGGAGTTGTTTCATCCGTACTCCAGCTATAGTTGTAGGTACCTGTTTCTGCATTTAGTGTCACGATATCCGGCGCACAAATCGTTGTGTCTTCCAGCGTTGGCATTGGCGGATAGGTGTAAAAAATTACCTCACATTGGTCTTGAGAAACACAGCCTTCAGGACTTGTTGCAGTTACTCCATAAGTGTTGGATGTAGTTACAGTAATCGATGGTGTAGATAGTCCATTGGTCCATTCGATGGTATGAGTCGCGGGTTGTCCACAATCTAAAGTGACAGGCTCGTCTTCACAGACCTCAATGATTTCCGGCAAATTGATGTATTCAATAATTTGCTCAAGATAAATGGTGTCACTAGCCGTGCAGCCCGCGGAATTGGTTGCAACGATAATGAGATCTGAGCTCGTATCTTGATTCACAGAAGTAGATGGTAAATTGGGATTGACCACCAGATTCGCAGGTGTCCATTGCCAATTCAATTGACTATTGACATTCGCGGTTGCCTCAATAGCTAATCCTTCTATTACACAATCGGTATAATCATCGGGAGTAGCAACCACTGTAAATGCAGGCTGTACCAAGATTGTGATCTCTTCAGTTAGCGTACAAACTTCTTGAATGGTCACGGTGCATACATAGGTGGTTGTAGCGGTAGGGCTGGCTAATGTTGTAGATGTGGCAGGAGATGCTAGCGTGCCTGCCGGACTCCATTCAAGGTTGACACCTGGCTGACTATCCAGTATACTAGCGGTGAGCGTTACATCTTGCCCTTCACATATATCAACATCACTGGCGTTCAACGTAAGGTCAAGTACATCGGCAACATTTACAGTTACAGATCCCGTATTTGTACAGCCTTGTTCTGAAGTGACTTCAACGGTGTAAGTAGTGGTCTCAGCAGGCGTTACATTAGGGGTCGGACTAAAAATATTGTCGATTTCAAACCCTGGCGACCACACGTAATCATACTCACCATCTATCGAAGGAGTCGCGTAAAGTTGGATACCATCGGCATCACAAAGTAAAGCGTTGTCAGGCATATCAAGCGTGAACTCTTGACCGACATTAACCAAAATAGAATCGATATAGGTACAACCAAATACGGCATCCACCATCTCTGCATAATACATTGTCGTTGAAGTTGGAGAGGCGTTAACTTCAGGTTGACTTGTGAAATCAAGACCTGCGGCCGGACTCCAAGTGTAACTATAACTATTGGTTTGAATAGTGCCGACATACACGTTGTCCAGAGCCCAGTTGTCCTGATTGTTCAACCATAGCCCAGTTTGATGCCAACGGAAGCGCGTGTTGGTGGAGTATGCACCTGCTGGAATAGGTACTTCAATCGAAGTAAATTCAGGGTATCCAGCTTCGTAGTATGTATTGATGACGATCCACGGGCCATTCGATACAGAATATGACAATACAACGTTGTCGCCTGGATCCGCATTCTCGCACGGAGCGAGACCATCGGCGATTTTTAGTGAAAAATAAATGGTACCACCAGTAGTTACGTTGATGCCGTTAGTAATGGCCTCACGAGTTACAGAGCCGTTGAAATAAAGTGCCTGGTCGTTAACTGAGCCACAAACATCGCTTGCGTTTCCATTTGTAATATCTTCCCATGAACCCCATGCTACACCGGGGTCGAAATCATCACTCCAAATTTCAGCCTCAGTAATAATATTCAGATCTGCATTTTCACCTGAGCAAAACATGACTTCTTCCTCTGTTATTTCGAATGAAGTTATGTCGCCGTTTTGCACAGTGACGTTAACAGTACCAACAGCAGAAGCGCATCCCGATAGTGTTGTTAATGTGCAGGTGTATGTTGTGGAGTTGGTAGGTGTGACGACTGGATTAGGGATATTTGGATTGCTTAGTCCAGCGGTTGGCGACCAATTATACAGATACACCGCATTTTCAGGAAAGGCGTTAATCTGCAATGGAGCGCTTTCATATTTGCACAAAACGAGATCCGGTGAAATGGTGAAAACAGGAGGCTCTGGTATCTCAACACTGAAATAAAATGGCGTTTCACAACCCGATGCAAATTCATTTCCTTGACCAACATAAACTCCATTTTCGATTGGCATCGGCATTTCCCATGTACTGCCAGTGTAAAGGATGGTTTCTGGTTCATTGTAATTGAACCAAATTGGATCGAAAAGGTTGTTGGAAATTTGTAGCGTCACACCATTATTTGTGCAAATGGCTTCGTCAATTACAATCGGAGGCATTGGGCTAAATGACCCAACACTGTAAGCGTAGCTTTCAGCGGCGCCATAACCATAGACATAAGCCGTCACGCCACCACCAGGTGCTTCCAGCAAATGACTGCCTTCGGATATCGGAAGCGCACACCACAATTGATCATCACAATTGGGAAAGCTCTCAAACAACGACGGATTGACAATTACCCCATCCAGTGCAACATTGCCCAATTGTTCAGAATTGATCACCAAGTTCAGGTAGTGTTCATCGATCACCGTAGATTCAACCGTAGCAAATGTGATGCGATCAATTTTTTTAGTAACATCGTCCACAACAACCATTGCTGGATCACCGTCGAAACTGCACACAACGCCTTCCATGTATTGAATCACTGCTATGGGTAGGTT
>JBDKJN010000208.1:0-3277 GCA_039796595.1 Bacteroidota bacterium | reverse complement strand
CTTTTAGCCGGTTGAATAGGGACTTATACCTATTTTTGAAGGAGGTAGGACATGGCTTGCATCCAATTTGAACTGCCTTTCATGGCTTGAACAATAGGGTTTAAATCTCCATTTTTGTCGATCGGTATCATGGACATCGGAGCATGATCAGGATCATAAGCATGCTCGAAAAACACCTAGGATATTGGGTAAAATACGGCTTGCTTCTTCTTATCTTCGTTATGCTAAACCAGAATTTTCCAAATGAGAATTATTACCAGTACGTTACTTATCCTTTGTGCGAGCTTGAATTTGTTTTCTCAAGCAGGGCACGTTGACCTTTCGTTTAATGCTTCTGACTATGGCTTTAATAGCGGCATTAGTGCAAATAACTCGATCGCTTCTATTGCAAAAACATTGGATAACAAGATCATTATCGGTGGTTATTTTACCAGTTACAATTCTTATCCATACAACCATCTTGCTCGAATAGATCAAAATGGCGTTATCGATTTGACGTTCGATATAGGTGCTGGCTTCAATAATGATGTAAAAAAAGTCAAGATTCAATCGGATGGTAAAATAGTAGTCTCTGGAGTTTTTACCTCTTACAATGGAAACAGCGCAAACAAATTGGCGCGATTGAACGCTGACGGCTCCTTTGATAACACATTTAATTTTGGCACTGGAGCCAACACCAACGTCCAAGATTTTGCCTTTCAAGAGGACGGGAAAATACTTGTTTTCGGAAATTTTACTAGCTTTAGCGGACAAGCGGTGCAGCGAATCATTCGCTTAAATCCAGATGGATCTATTGATTCTGCTTTTGATACGTCAATCGGCGCCGATAATAATTATATCTCCTGTGCCATTGAACTGGCAAGTGGTAAAATTGTAATTGGTGGTAATTTTAGTTCATTTAATGGTATGCCCAGTTCTGGATTGGCTTGTCTAAATAGCGATGGTTCTTTGGATGCCAATTTTTCTGCTAACATCGGAACGGCACTAAATAATATAAACGATTTAGTGGAGACAGCAGATGGTAATATTATCGCGGTTGGATATTTCAGCAATGTTCCAGGAATTCCATCCAATTGGATCGTACAGTTGAATGCAGATGGAACAGTAGATACGACTTTTAACCTTGGAACTTCGTTCAATGATTTTTGCAATGAGGTAGTCATTGATGATCAAAATAGAATTCTCGTCACTGGAACTTTTGAAACGTATAACGGTGCACCTGCAGCTCAGATATGCAGATTATTGGACGATGGGACGTTGGACCCGACCTTTACGAGTGGCACCAATTTTGTGGGTTTAACCATGCCCCTCAACCCTATCTTCATGGATGATGGCGAAATCATGGTTTGTGGTGGATTTACTACGTATGCAAATGAACCGGAGAAGTACATTGTGCGCCTGAATACGAATGGATCCTTAGATACTTCTTTCAACGCTAAAACAGCATTTAATTCTGGAGCTGTGAAGGCGATAAAACAACTGAATGATGGGCGCATTGTCATAGGAGGTCAATTCGATAATTATTTCGGTGAAACGGTGTACGGTCTGATCATGACCGATGCCAACGGTGTTCGCGATATGTCGTTTAACATTGGGACGGGAATACTTCCTATCAATGGTTCTGTTTTATGTATTGCCCAAGGTGCCAATGACGACATCATCATAGGAGGCAGTTTTACTTCGGTGGATGGACAAGCGCTTACCAATTTTGCAGTCATCAGTTTAGATGGAATCGTCAACACTACCATCAATCCAAATCCGAATGGGGCCGTGTATTCCATACTGGTGACATCAAACAATCAATTGATTGTGGGGGGAGCCTTTACGAATATAGACGGAGAGAATGAGGGATACCATGTTAAACTCAATCAGTTTGGGCAGTTGCAGAATTATAACAGCAATGGCGCAATGAATGACGCAGTGCGCGACATGGCTTGGTTGAGCGATGGTTCGTATATCGCGGTTGGTGCAT
Organism: Bacteroidota bacterium; assembly: GCA_039796595.1. Lineage (GTDB taxonomy): Bacteria > Bacteroidota > Bacteroidia > Flavobacteriales_D > Sanyastnellaceae > CANHSF01. The sequence continues at coordinate 1,305 of JBDKJN010000208.1, read as the reverse complement.
TTACAAAAAAGATCAAACGCATAAGTGCAGCGGGCAGCCCTACATTGGATTTCACTGGAACTGGATTTACAGGAACATTGTATGCGGTGGCCGTTGAAGACGACGGTTCAGTGGTTGTCGGCGGGAACACAGGCTCGTACAACGGTGTATTGTTCAACAACCTCTTGCGATTTAACAGCGCCTTGCAGGTGGATCCCAATTTTGATATCGGAGATGGCACTTCGAACTCCAACGGCATCGGGCAGATCAACGACATCATTATCGACAGTGGAAATAAAATTGTGATGGCAGGAGCTTTCAATTTGTACGATAATCAAACCGCGGGCTATATTGCCCGACTCAACACAGATGGCAGTTTGGACGCCAGTTTCGAAACAGGATCGGGAACAGACTTCGATATAGAATCGGTCATACAACTCGCCGATGGACGGTATTTGGCTGGCGGTGGATTCAAATCGTTCGATGGAGTGGGAAGAAACAGAATCGTTGCAATCAACAGCTGCAATTCGACCACAAGTACTGTGAGTGAAACAGCATGTGATACATATACACTGAATGGCCAGGAATACATGACTACAGGTACCTTCGAACAAATTTTAATGAATGCAGCAGGATGTGACTCCTTGGTTTATTTGAACCTAACTATTTTACAATCGAGCAGTTTCACTATTGACGCCAATTCGTGTGGTCCTTATTTCTACAATAATGTACAGTACAACAATTCAGGAGAGTTTGAAATACTTTATGAAAATAGTGTTGGCTGCGATTCCATAGTCACCTTAGACCTCAACATTGTCAATTTGAACATGAATGTCACACAGAGCAACAATGTGTTGACCTCCAGTGAGGCGGGAGCCCAGTATCAGTGGATAGATTGCACCAATGGAAGTATAGATATCCCGAATGCGACCAATCAGTCCTACACCCCAACAGTCAATGGGAGTTATGCCGTATTTGTAACAGAGAATGGGTGCACAGATGTGAGCGAGTGCGTTGATGTGACAACCATTATTGGCGTAGATGAACAAATAGCGGATCTCGAATTGACGATGTATCCCAATCCGTTTACCAACCAATTGTTTGTGACCATAGGAGGACAAGGAATGTTTGAAGTAGAAGTGATCAATTCATTGGGTAAGGTGGTACTGCGCCAGAGCATGAGCAACGCACAACCTTTGGATGTTTCGACCCTGGCACACGGCGTGTATACTATTCGCGTTTCCACCAATCAAAAAGTATTTTCGAAAGTAGTGGTGAAGTAGAAGAGTCAACTGGTGGGCATTGGGCATGCCTTCAGGAGATGGT
>JBDKJN010000207.1:0-4872 GCA_039796595.1 Bacteroidota bacterium | reverse complement strand
AAAAGGAATGGAAATGCAGGTGATGACTCCAATGGGTCACTTCACATGCGCTTTGGACCCAACAGTTAAAAAGTCGTATGCGTTGATTGCCGCCGGCAGTGGCATTACTCCTGTTTTGAGTATAGCCAAAACTGTGCTACAAGAAGAACCCAAAAGTGAGGTGGTGTTAATTTACGGCAACCGCTTATTCCACAGTATTATTTTTCGCGAAACGCTTGAAAACTTAAAGGATCGCTATTTGGGGCGTTTTCGAGTTTTCCATGTGCTTAGCGGAGAACCAAATGACATTGACTTATTGAGTGGGCGAATTGACAAGAACAAACTGGAGCGTTTTGGACAAACTTTCCTACAAGTTGATTCGATTGATGAGGTATTTGTTTGTGGCCCAGAACCAATGATTCGTGCTACGAACGAGTATTTTCTTGAACGTGGTCTAGCCGCTGAAAAAATACACTTCGAACTTTTCGCTTCACCAGGACAGCCTACACAAAGTGCGCCCCAAGTGCCCGTTGCGAAGGAGGAAGTGAGTACAGAAAAATGCGCTGTCACGATCGTTTACGACGGTCAAGAAACCAATTTCTTCATGCCCAAAGAGGGCATCTCGGTGCTAGATGCAGCACAAAAAAATGGCGTTGATATACCGTTCAGTTGCAAAGGTGGTATGTGTTGCACCTGTCGCGCTCACGTCTCCGAAGGCACAGCAAAAATGACCGTAAATTATGCATTGGAACCTGGCGAAGTTGAAATGGGCTATGTACTAACCTGCCAGGCTCATCCGACGTCAGAAAGTATTGTTGTTGATTTCGATCGCCACTAATTTCGAATACCACCAATATTTTTTTCTTTCTGGAATCTTTCAGTTGACCCACAATTTTGGAGCGCCATTTTTTTAAAAAGGCTGCTTCCAAGTATAGTGGACACTAACGATACTCCCACTCCAAGGCAAGACTTATCGATAATTCGCGATCACTCGCTTGCAAAGTCACAAATTTCCAATCGCGATAATCCATTGGGTTAAAAAGAAAATAACCCATATTATCATTAGAAGAAACTCCGTCTTCATCGAACAATTCGATCAATAACGCTTTATCGAATGGTTTCAATTGCAACGGCAACCCGGCCTTCAACTCGATTGGGGTTCCATATTTACGATCTTCCAATACTTCACTTTTGTAGATCTGTACATGATCGTATTGCACGGTTAAATAGATATCTGGATCAACCGCATAAGGCGCATAGGCGTCCCAAGCTTCGCCATCCAATGCATATTTCGGAAATTTATCGATTCGAATCGCTGTCACCTTAACCCCGGCTAACATCTGAGAGCGCGGAGCATCCCGTTTTACAGCGTTTCCGGCGCTGTCTTTTGTTGTTTTACATCCCGAAACAAAAAGGAGCAATGCAAGAATTCCACTGATAAAAACTAATCCTGACCTGTTTAACATATCTTCTATTTTCTACTTATACAAAGATAACGAGTCTTCCGTTGCTTTCGTGTCAATGATTCCCTGTCACCCCATTTGCGCACTAAAAGTGAATTGTTCGTTACTTCAATCAATGTCTACACAAAACCGTTGGATAGTGCGCCAATTTTACACCAAAGCATGCATTCATGAGCGTAACGTCTAAATTCAGTTCTGGACTTAGCTGGAACACCTTAACCGTTGTGTTACAGGTGTTGATTCAATTGGTCTATACTGGGCTCTTCGCTCGTATGGTCGATCCAACTGCTTTCATGCTTATGGGTTTGGTGTTAGGCATTATGGGCTTCGCCGAAATATTTTCTCAAGTTGGTGTAGGTCCAGCCCTAATTCAACGCAAAGACATCCATCAACAACATATCAATGGAGCATTCTACACTGCATTGCTTTTGGGTTTATTCTTTAGCAGCGCATTTGTTTTTGGCGCCTCTACCATTGCTGATTTTTATCAATTACCAGAGCTCAAACCGCTCACTCAGATGGTGTGTACAAGCTTCACAATCTCCGCATTAGCGGTGGTGCCACGTAGTATGATGATGAAAGAAATGCGCTTTAAAACAATGTTCAAAGCGAGTATGATCAGCATTATAGGTGGAAATCTAATCGTAGGTTTGACACTAGCGTATTTGGGGTTTGGTGTATGGGCCTATGCTTGGGCGCTATTCGCACAAAACGCGTTGATGACTCTGGCACTATGGTACTTCCAACCGGTTCCTGTAACGCGCAGCTGGCAATGGAAATACACCGCTGAACTGATGCGTTATGGCATTGGCAGTACCCTATTCAACTCCCTCAATTACCTGGCCACCAAACTGGATGTTATGATCATCCCGAGATTCATGACCCAAGCCGGTGCCGCACCTAACATTGCACAGATCAATTCTGCGGCACAGTATGAACGGGCCAATTATGCCATGTCACAACCCATTACGATTATGGGTAAATTGAGTGATAGTGTTCTCTTTAGTGGCATGGCAGCCATGCAGGACAACACCCTCCAGCTGAGAAGAACGTTTCTAATCGCAACAAATCTTTTGGGTTTGGCCATGTGGTCGCTGGCCGGTTTCATCTTTTTCTTTTCACAACCACTCATCTTATTTTGGTTGGGAGACAGGTATGTCGAAGCAGGACAAATTCTTCAAGTTTTATTCTTTGTTGCTGTCCTCAGGACATTGAGCAAACTTTGCGATTCGTTGTTTCGCGCCAAAGATCATCTGATGTTTGGCAGTGTGATCAAAGGTGTTTATGTGACCTCTATTTTAATAGCGATTTGGTTAACCATAGACCATGGAATGATGACAGTTGCATGGGCTGTTGTAGCTGCTACAGGTTTGCATTACCTTCTGAACATCGTTCTTACGATGCGCATACTAGAGATTTCGTTTATAAGCATTGTGCGCAGTTGGTTGCCATCTTGGATATTAGGCCTGTGCAGCGCCTGTTGGGCAGGAATAACCTGGTTAGTTCTCTCCAAATTAATCGAGCAACAATTCATCGTGCTGATCGTAGGAGTAAGCGTGTGGAGCATCGGTATGCTAACGTTGGTGTATTTATACCCATGGTTATTGGGCGGACAACATATCAATCCTCTCTATATGATACCTCAAAAAATCAAAAATTTTTCTATCCTGCAAAAATTGATCAATAGACTCCCAAAAAAGGCATGAATTTGGTAAAATTCACGGCACAGCTAACAGCAATGAAGATTATTCGCCATTTCAATCTCTATTTTTTCCTTTGCGTTTCATGTTCCATCATGACCGCTCAGAGTAAAATTACTATCACAGCTCCAGATAGCTTGCCATTCATCGCGGTCTGGAAAAATGTTCAACTGAATCAAACTCCCGTTTATAGTGTGACTTTCAGAGAAGATAATGCAGGAAAAATTCCCGTAACACTGAGTTTTCCCTCACATCCGCAAATTACTGTTCAACAAACCATACTGATCAAAGACAAAACGGCCATTGGTCTGGAAATATCAGTAGTAAAAGGTCAACACAAGCTGGTTCCTACCTTTGAAAACACCTATATTTTGGAGACACCTGCTACTCCGGAAATTCAAAAGAACGCCGCTCTAGATAGTCTTCCAACGACTGCTACCGCCGACAGTGTTTTAAGCTCGCCAACAAACAATGCTGACTATGAAGATTTAAAGCAAGACTTAACACATCAAACTTTCGAATCTCGAAAACTCCAACTCATGATCAATTTCCTGCATCAGCATTCGATCAATGTGGACCAACTCCGATATCTCATGGCGCAGTTAAGTTTGGAAGACAGAAAACTTGAACTGCTCAAAACTGCTCTTCCAAGCATCTTGGATAAAACGAAATTATCCGAAGTAACTGACGAGTTTTTATTGGATAAAAACAAGGAAAAAGCGCGCGAATTGATAGGTCTCTAGCGGCGGTGAAAGGACCTACACAAATAGTGTGAATTATTGATCCTATAATGTGTCTGCAAGTCACAGATTAGCGTAATTTCGCGGGCACATTATCCGTCAATATGAAAAAAATCCACAACTTCAGCGCAGGTCCATGCATCCTACCAGACGAGGTCATCCAACAATCAGCACAAAGCATTCTGGAATTCGATAACATGGGTTTGTCCCTGATCGAAATTTCACATCGTTCCAAAAACTTCGAAGCCGTAATGGACGAAGCACGTCAATTGGTAAAAGATATCCTTGGGCTTGATTCGCGCTATGAAGTTCTGTTTTTGCAAGGTGGCGCAACACTTGGTTTCTACACTATCGCTCTCAACTACTTGAAAGAAGGTGGCAAAGCAGCCTATGCAAACACTGGTGTTTGGGCAGCTGGCGCTATCAAGGAAGCCAAATTGGTTGGACATGTTGATGTCATCGCAGATTCTTCTGACCGCAATCACAGCTATATCCCCGAATTTGACGTACAAGGCGATTACGACTATTTCCATTTTACGTCTAACAACACCATTTATGGAACTCAATACCAGCGTTTCCCAAAATCCAATGTCCCTGTGGTTTGCGACATGAGCTCTGATATTTTCTCCAAAAAATTCGATGCCAATTCATTTGCTTGCATATATGCCGGAGCACAAAAGAACATGGGACCCGCAGGCGCCGTGTTATACGTGATCGACAAAGAAAAATTAGGTCTTTCTGGCCGCAAGCTTCCGACCTATATGAATCTTCAAGCTCACATCGAAAAAGATAGCATGTACAATACGCCTCCCGTATTTTCAGTATACGCAAGTATGTTGACCCTTCGCTGGATCAAGGCCAACGGTGGCCTAGAAGGCATGGAGCAGCGCAATCACGCCAAACAAGCTTGCTTCTACAATGAATTGGATCGTAACGGCCTTTTCCACGGACATGCGGAACCTGGTTCACGCTCTTGGATGAATCCCACCT
>JBDKJN010000206.1:0-6628 GCA_039796595.1 Bacteroidota bacterium | reverse complement strand
ATTCAATTGCACGAGGAGATTGCTTTGAAAACTTCGAATTAGAAAATTCAAAAAAGATGTCAGCTTGAGCTGGCATTTTTTTTTGTCTTGATAGAGTGCGCTCATGGGTTTGAGAAAATCGGTCAATTTCTTTATAGGAAGGTAATTCCGAAGAAACTATGGATTGTTTTTTTATGGAGTTATCCTTTTCTTTGATGTATGATTCGTTTTTATTTCTTATGCACGGTTTTATTCGTAGCACAGGTAGTCACTGCACAAACAGCAGACACCACCATCGTTCAGACGTTTACACATCAGGCACAGAATAATCCGCAGACAGCATATGATTCACCTGGCCGTCGTTGGTTCGATTTTCCTGCTTCTGATAATGGCGTGAGTTACCAGAAAATTTTGATGTATTACAATCTCAAATGTTTCGAGAATGGTACAGCAGGAAACCTCGGGTTTCCATGTGGAGAGTGGGATTATCTCACCTACACTTACCTCTATGATCATACCGGTCAAATGGATTCCGTCGAAGCTGCACATCCGCGTTATTTGATGAATGGACAAAACTTCGATGTGACATCCTATACCAGCATTCCATTGTTTGACATCCAACAAGTAGAAGTGCCAATGGGGCAATTGCAAATTGAAAATGAACTTTACGCCCTTACTTCTGAATCTACAAACATGGGTCAAGGCCCGCTGCGTAGTGAAGCATTGGGTCGTCACCAATATTTATATACTGCCAGCGAATTGTCGGCGGGAGGTTTGCAGGCCGGAGAGCTTTTGCAATTGTCACTTTATGCTGAAAGTGCGCAAGCAGCCAACTTCAATCCAGTTACGATCAAAGGTAAATGGGTGACTCAAACAGCGATAACGCAATGGGACAATACGAATTGGACAACATTGTTCACAGGAGAGGCCAATGCGATTGGTAGTGATTGGTTGAATTTTAATTTTGTTAATCCTTGGTCGTGGGATGGAACAAGCGATCTGCTATTGGAGTTTAGTTATGCAAATGTTCAACCAACACCAGAGCCACTTTTTGCAGTTGAAGAGTTAAGCTATGATTGTCACATCGGCGGTGCAGGCGATGAACGTTATATTCATTTTGATGGCAATGATCGGGTTGAAGTTCCAACGGCTGCATTCGAAAATATCACGGATCAAATCACGATTGCTTTTTGGATTAATGGCGATGCTGATGTGCAACCAGCTGATGGGACTGTCTTTGAAGGAGTGGGGTCAAACAATGAACGTCAACTAAATGTGCATCTTCCCTGGAGCAATGGACGCGTGTATTGGGATGCCGGCAATAACGGTGGATATGATCGCATCGATAAAGCTGCTGCTGCTTCAAGTTATGAAGGAATATGGAACCATTGGGCTTTTACCAAAAATGCTACTACAGGTTCAATGAAGATTTACCTGAACGGGGTATTGTGGCACAGTGGAACCAATTTGGACAACTCCATGGATGGCATTGTTGCTTTTGCAATTGGTGCAGCTAAGAGTTGGAATAATTTCTATCGTGGTGCGGTGGATGAATTTGCGATTTGGAATACCGAATTGGATGCCGCAACAATCGCGGCCTGGATGAACACTGACGTGAATGCTTCACATCCTGCATGGGCCAATTTGCAATGTTTTTATTCCTTTGATGGCGCATTAGGAGCATATGTTCAAGACGATAGTGGTAACAACCACCATGGCGTTGTTATAGGCAATCCGCAACGGCCATATTATGATGCTGCATCGTGGTGGCGCAATGCAACAGTTGATCAGCAACGCCCAGTGCTGCGTATATTCAATGGAACGGCTACGTGGTCGCAGGAAATTGTAACCAACAGTTGGCCAATAGAACGAGCACCAGCAACTTTGACGGAGTATGTTATTTCTGATTACACACCAACCATAATTGATAATTCGTTGGTGTGGACCGGCGATAATACCTATACCTACAATGAAGATGGAGTGGCGATTGATAGCAGTGTGACTGTTTTAGATATTGAACTCACCAATAGCACGTGGTCTTATTTTAACAGACCTTTTGAAATTGTAAATCGTTATGAGTTGAATCGATTCATTACTATGTATGGCATTGGTTTGGACTTGGGCGATAACGGATGGACCTGGGTCACGGATGTAACTGATTTTGCGCCACTGTTGCGAGATTCGGTTGAATTAGAAGCTGGCAATTGGCAGGAGCTACTTGACATGAAATTTGTATTTATTGAAGGCACACCAGCGCGAGAAGTCCAACGCGTAGAACGCGTGTGGGATGGCAACTACGGCTTAAGTACATTCGATCAACAAGTCACCACGCAGACCTTGGAGAAATTGCCTGGAGAGGCTTCATGGAAATTGTTGACCACCAATACTGGACATGGATTCGGATTTGACAACAATAATTGCGGAGAGTTTTGCAACAACATACAATCGGTTGAGGTCAATGGCGCTTCGATTGCATCATGGGATATTCTACAGGAGTGTGCCGACAATCCATTGTACCCTCAGGGTGGAACTTGGATTTATGATCGCGCAGGTTGGTGCCCTGGCATGAACAGCACCACCAAGGAGTTCGAATTGACGCCACATGTGGGCAATGCCGATACCTTTACTGTAGATTATGACATTACCAATGATCCGTATGGCAACTATGTGTTTTTCGGAACCTTGATTGCGTATGGTCCAAACTTGCATCAGCATGATCCAGAGATTGATCAAATTTTGGCGCCAAGTGCACAACTCATTCATAGCCGTTGGAACCCGATGTGCAATCGTCCGCGATTTGTGCTTCGCAACAAAGGAGCGCAACCACTGACCGATCTGAACATCGTTTTTGGTGTTGAAGGCGGTGAGCCGCAGACCTATCATTGGACCGGTTCACTTGGCTTTATGGAGAGCGAAGTAGTGGAGTTAACTACAATGGACAATACAACTTGGTGGGGCGATGATGAAACACTGCTCACATTTTTTATTGAGCTTGGATTCAGTACCGATGGGGTAGACGATAATCCGACAAACAATTACGGTGAGAGTTATTTCTTTAGACCAGCAACCTATCAGTACACGAATCTGGATGACAATCGATTGATCATTCAACTGAAAACCAATGCCAGCAATCTGCAGAGCAGTTATACACTTTACAATAGCGATGGTAATGTAGTATTTGAACGCAGTAATTTTCCAGCGCCCAATACGACCTATAGAGATACCTTACAATTGAATAGCGGTTGTTATATGTTTCATCTGCGCGATTCGGGTGAGGACGGCCTTAGTTTTTTCGCCAACGAAGATGGAAACGGCAACTGCAAATTGGACCGAATTTCAGGATTGGATTTCATCAATTTTGAGAATGATTTTGGCAAGGAAATTATTCATCATTTCAACTGGAATACCAATTTGATTTCCGTTGATGAACGAGATCAGCTGGCTTTTAAGGTTAATCTTTATCCCAATCCCAATCAGACACATGTGATGATCAATGCGAAAGGATTGAATAGAACAATTACAGTGCATGTAGTGGATGTTGCGGGTAAAGTAGTGAAGTCCGAAACTTATAATCGCCGCTTTGAAGGAGAAGAAGTGCGCATTGAAACAGCGCAGTTGAGTGAAGGATGGTACACCGTAGTTGTGAGTGATGGTCTACATTCTGTTCAAGTACCAATGATTCATACGAATTGATTCTTTAGAACATTTTGAACCCACATTTATGTGGACAAAAAAAAGAGCCATCGTTGAATGGCTCTTTTTGTGATTTCATATTTTTTTGATTACAAACTCTTACGAATCAAATTCAATGCTCCACCGGCTTTGAACCATTCGATTTGCTGAGCGTTGTATGTGTGATTCACCGCAATGGTGTCTTCACTTCCGTCGGCGTGTTTGAGTTTCAAATGCAATGGTTTTTCAGGCGCAAATGCGGTCAAGTCAATGAAGTCGATCTGGTCATTTTCTTGAATTTTGTCGTAGTCAGCCTCGTTGATAAACGTCAATGCCAACATACCTTGTTTTTTCAAGTTGGTCTCATGAATACGTGCAAACGACTTCACCAAGATGGCTTTAACACCCAAGTGACGTGGCTGCATCGCTGCATGTTCGCGAGATGAACCTTCGCCGTAGTTCTGATCACCAACCACGATAGTTGGCACTCCGGCTGCTTTGTAAGCGCGTTGCACCGCTGGTACTTCACCGTATTCACCAGTCGATTGATTTTTTACCTTATTGATTTCTCCATTGAAGAAATTCGTAGCGCCGATCAATGTATTGTTTGCGATATTGTCGAGGTGACCACGGAAACGCAACCAAGGACCAGCCATTGAAATATGGTCAGTAGTACACTTGCCTTTCGCTTTAATCAATACGCGGGCATTGGTGATATTTTGACCATCCCATTCGCCAAATGGATCGAGCAATTGCAAACGTTCTGATGCTGGGTCGACTGCAATCTGCACTCCGCTGCCGTCTGCTGCTGGTGCTTGATATCCTGCATCGTCGGCGTGGAAACCACGTGTTGGCAATTCATCTCCAGATGGAGCATCCAACATCACTTCTTCACCTTTTTCATTGATGAGTTTGTCGGTCAGCGGATTGAATGTCAAGTCACCGGCTATGGCCAATGCAGTTGTCAATTCAGGCGAAGCAACAAATGCCAATGTATTTGGATTACCGTCGTTGCGGCTTTGGAAGTTACGGTTGAAACTGTGTACGATGGTGTTCTTTTCTTTTTTCTCAGCACCAACGCGTGCCCACATACCGATACATGGACCACAGGCGTTACTGTATACTGTAGCACCCATTTGGTCAAAGGTTTCGATAAAACCATCGCGTTGAATGGTAGAACGTACCAATTCGCTACCTGGTGTGATACTGAATTCGGCTTTCGGTTTTAGGTTTTTGCTCAACGCTTGTTTAGCCAAGCTTGCGGAGCGAGCGATGTCTTCATAAGAGCTATTGGTGCATGAACCGATTAGACCAACTTCAACTTTTGTTGGCCAGTTGTTCTTCGCTGCTTCTTCTTTCATTTTCGAAATAGGAGTAGCCAAGTCTGGCGTGAAAGGGCCATTCAAATGCGGCTCCAATTCACTCAAATTGATTTCGATCACTTGGTCGAAATAAGCGCTCGGATTTGCATACACCTCATCATCACCAGTCAAATGCTCGCGTATGCCATTGGCCATATCAGCAATCGCATCACGACCTGTTGAACGCAGGTAACGCTCCATACTTTCGTCATATCCGAAGGTTGAAGTTGTCGCACCAATTTCAGCACCCATATTACAAATGGTTCCTTTACCAGTGCAGCTGAGTGATTCTGCACCCTCGCCGAAATATTCAACGATGCAGCCAGTTCCGCCTTTAACGGTAAGAATTCCAGCCACTTTAAGAATCACGTCTTTAGCCGAAGCCCAACCAGATAATTTTCCGGTCAACTTGATACCAATCAATTTTGGGAATTTTAGTTCCCACGCCATACCAGCCATTACATCCATGGCATCGGCGCCACCGACACCGATAGCTACCATGCCTAATCCACCAGCGTTAACAGTATGCGAATCGGTTCCGATCATCATACCACCGGGGAAGGCGTAATTTTCCAGCACAACTTGGTGAATGATACCTGCTCCTGGTTTCCAGAAACCGATACCGTATTTGTTTGAGATCGACGATAAGAAATTGAAGACCTCATTGTTTTTATTCAATGCTTCTTGTAAGTCCTGACCTGCGCCAACACGAGCTTGAATCAAGTGGTCGCAGTGTACAGTACTTGGTACGGCAACTTGTTTACGACCTGCTTGCATGAACTGCAACAAAGCCATTTGAGCCGTTGCATCCTGCATTGCTACACGATCAGGAGCAAAATCAACATAACTGCCACCACGTTTGTAGGCTTCTTTTGCCGATCCGTCCCAAAGGTGGGCATACAATATTTTCTCGGTGAGTGTTAAGGGCTTGTTTACCACTTGACGGGCTGCAGCAATGCGCTCCGGAAAGCGGCTGTATACCGCTTGAATCATTTCGAGGTCGAAAACTTTACTCATGAATTTTGCAGATTTTTTACAGGTGCGAATGTACGTCAGGAAGCCTGAACTTACCTCTCGTTTTCGATCGGATTTCGACCAAATTTTGAGTCGGGCAAAGAAGGCTGTGTGTTCTGGTTACATTCCTTTTGGTATTATAAGATTGTGATTAACAGTGAAATGCGTTTTTTTAAGCTGTTTAAACGTCACAATTCGACTTTTGGTTATTCATAAAGTTGGCGCACCTAGCCCGATGAAACAGACACGTATTCATAACGAAGGTTTTGGGTCGTTAAGCCCAGATCGCGAATGGGGAAACGATATTAAAGTGTTTTAGCATTGGAATGGATTGCACATGCCTAAGCGAGGTCGAATGTTACCTTTCTTGGAGGCTTGCGGCCATTAGTGGAATTGGGCTGAAAAATGGAGTTTCATTGCTTAGGTTTGCAATGAATGAGTCGTGGTCTGCAGACGAATATCGAAAATCTACGCATTGCATGGCGGGCATTGGGAAGTCAAACCCTGCGCACCATCATTACTGTTGCCATTATTGCCATTGGGATTATGGCCTTGGTAGCCATGATCACTGCTACCAAAGCCTTAGAAAATAAGGTGAATCA
>JBDKJN010000205.1:0-4187 GCA_039796595.1 Bacteroidota bacterium | reverse complement strand
AGCTTTCATGTTGTCATTATACGTAGTCGTGATGGTGTAAATTCCATCACTTAGTTTTCCAAGGTCAAGACGGGTTAGATCATGTGCATTGAATTGTTTCATGACGAGGTGTCCAGCCATATCGGTGATCTCTATTTGAATTATTTGTTTGTTACTTTGGATTTGGATAATGCCATTTGTTGGATTTGGATAAATCGTTGGAATAGTTTTGTGGTGGATGATATTTACAGTATTGCCCATTACATCTGTTTTAACGATGTAAATGTTTTGTGTAAAAACATCCACCTCTTGATTACCAGATATTATAAAGCCACCGTCTTCAGTTTCACGTATTGAGGTTGCAAATTCGTTATGTTCAGTTCCGAAAGTATTGGTCCAAAGGATATTGCCATTCGAATCTGTTTTAATAAGGTAGTAGTCTGAGCCACCCGCACCGAAACTATAGGTAGTTCCTAAAGCAACAAAGGAACCATCGGACAAGCGTAAGATTGATGCACTAAAATCATTATCCGCACCACCGAAGAGCTTGCTCCAAAGTATGTTACCATCATCGTCAATTTTTGTGAGATGAATGTCACTTGGCGTTGTAATGCCACTTGTGTCTCCAAGAATAATAAAACTTGTCTCATCTATGGTTTCGATATCTATTCCTGCATACACATTATTTATCTCTCCATATGTTTTCAACCATAACGTGTCACCGAGATTGTTCGTGCGGGCAATGAGCATTCGAGTGCCATTTGGATTTTTCCCCGTAAGCATAAAACCGCCATTCGCTGCAGGAGAAATGGCGTTGAAAACTATTCTTCCTTGCCCTGGCGGATAGGCATAATCTACAGACCAAATGGAGTCGCCGTTTGCAGTATAGGTTGATATTCTACTTTGTGTTACATCTGACGTGCTGACAAGTGTTACCGTTTCATCATTATTCATGTAATGATCTCTGTAAAGACTATTAAAAGGTAAATTCAATAACTGCGTAGACATAAATTCACCATCCGTATTAAAGCGTGTAAGTTTTTTTTCACTGATGCAAACGATCCATGGGCAGTAGATGCTGTCATTGAAAACCATATAATCTCCATTGGCGAGAGGTTGAATCGCATTCATATTCATGGAATAACCGTCAGATGTACCATAAGTGCTTTCTGACAGCCAAATACCATCGGCGTCCAAAGTGCCGAAACCTATATTGCCCCAACCGCTGAGATTGGAATATGCATAGAAGTAACTGCCGTCAGGTCGTTCAAGTATATCTGTAGCCGAAATCACATAACCATTGCTATGTGTATGCTCGAATGTGACTTGTGCGGACAATAACGCGGACAAACTTGTGAATGCTAAAAGGAATGTATATGTTTTCATGTCAAAGGGATTACTCAAGTGATGGTTGAATTGACCTTAAAGTTGTCCATTCTAATTACACTCTATAGAGGTCTTGTTAATTCATATTATTATTACCTATGATGAATGAAGAAAGAGTGGTCAACTAAAATATGAACGACTAAGGTAGTGATTTTCAGTAAAAATTGCTAGATCTTTAGAGGAATTAATTTTATTATGATACGGCAAAGTATCGATGATAATTTTTACATTGGCCCAATTAAATAATTGTTTAATATTTAAATTTCCACTCTTATGAGAAAGAATATTTTTTTAGTCATTGTTGCAATTGCAGTGTTGTCGAGTTGCAAACCTGTAATTAAGAATTTTTCAACTGCACCCGTACCAATTTGCCCATGTCAGGCTGTAAGTATTGCCTATCAAGTCGACGGGGCAGAAACCGCTGTTTTTACCGTGAATCCGGCGTCAGCCGTTCGTTCTGGGACCACAATACCTGCTGTAGAAAGTAATATTGATGCAAGAAGAACTGCTACGATTGAACTATGTCAAAGTGCAACCGTTACGTTGTCGGCAACAAATCGACATGGAACGGAGGAAAGAAGTGTAGCGTATAATGTCAATGTTCCATCTGCCCAAACAGCGGTATTTACTCCATTCTGTGGTGACGGTCCATTTGGTGGATGGATATTCAATCCTGACCACAACCGGTTTCCAAATCGGGGTGTAATTCAGTCGTTTCTCTTTACATCAGATAGAGCAGGTAGACTAGTGGCGGGTGATGGAACTACATCTTTTCCTATCCCTGGACCTGGTACCTATGAAGTTATTCCTTTCGTTGGATATTCCATATATGGTGGAACATTCTTTTTCAACGCGTCATTGACGACCAATGAAAGATGCGTTGAAGGTGGCAGCGTTTTGCCCGATGGAACAGTGCGTCCACCGAATCAAACTGCTACCGTTGTGGTTGGTTGTCCGATGTAAGAGTTCGCGAGAGTAAAATAGTAAATGAGACTATTGAATAATGATACGGCCGTAAAAGCAATATTCTTTTACGGCCGTTTTTTTTTTTCAAACGATCAATCATTCAATTGAACCACGATCGTCCTCTATAAATATTTAAATTTTAATTCTTTGAATTCCCAGATGCGTCGTCGCGATGCCTCACGGCGCAACAAGGTTTGGTCAAAAAAACAAAGCGACCGTTGAATGATCCTCTCCAAAAGAAAATCCTCCAACGGCCGCCTTAAATCATTTTTCAAACGATCAATCATTCACTAAAATGACAATCATCTTCTTTAAATATTTAAATCTTAAATCTTTAAATTCCTGTCTACGTCGCCGCGATGCCTCACGGCGCAACAGGATTAGGTCATAAAAACAAAGCGGCCGTTGAATGATCCTCTCCAAAAGAAAATCCTCCAACGGCCGCCTTAAATCATTTTTCAAACGATCAATCATTCACTAGAATGACAATCATCTTCTTTAAATATTTAAATTTTAAATCTTTAAATGCTTTGATCGCGGCAGCGTCAAAGCATTTCCACGCTGCGCTTCACAAACTCGGTCAAATCTTCGCCTTTCAACAATCCTTTAGATAATTTGGCTAAGTCAATGGCTTGCTTGATTTTGCCTGTGTTTACGATCGGTTGACCATCAGCACCTTCTACGGTTTGGCTGAACAACGGATGGTTGCTGTTGGCCACCAATTGGTAGCTGTCGGGCAATACGCCGTAAAATCCGCCACCACCCATTGCGCTTTGTTCTTTCATGCGACGCATCCATTCGCTCTGTGTGATCGTGAATGGTGCAGCCGTAGGACTCATATTTTCAAAGCTCAACTGATACGTTTTGGTATCGATCAATTCGCTGATGGCTGGTTTGAGCTTTTCTTTTTGCTCATCGCTTAATGCGCTCGATTGAATTTCGTCTTTCTCGATCAATTTGTCTACGATCTCGGCATCCACGCGCTTGAATTGCAAATCGCTGTTCTTCATTTCCACGTGTTGGATATAATGCGCAGCCAATGGACCGTCCAACAACACCACATGGTAGCCGCGATCACGTGCTTCTGCAATTGCTGCATGATGCTCGTCGTTAGATGATGCATACAACACAATGGTTTTGCCATTTTTGTCGGTTTGCAAGCCTTTGATTTTTTCTTTCAACTCCTCCAAGTTGTGATAGCTGCCCTCGGTGGTCTTGAATAGCGCAAACTGATTCGCTTTTTCCGCAAATTTTTCATCCGTCAACGATCCGTACTGAATGAAGACGCTGATTTCATCCCACTTGGTTTCAAAATCAGGGCGATCTGTATTGAACATACTCGCCAATTTATCCGCTACTTTTTTAGTGATGTGCGATGAAATTTTCTTCACATTGGCATCTTCCTGCAAATAGCTGCGCGAAACGTTCAACGGAATATCTGGTGAATCCACCACACCGTGCAAAAGGGTCAAGAATTCAGGAAGGATATTCTTTACTTCGTCAGTAATGAAAACTTGATTGCTGTATAATTGAACTTTGTTCTTTTGAACCTCGACTCCTGCTTTCATTTTGGGGAAGAACAAAATGCCCGTTAGATTGAAGGGATAGTCCACATTGATATGGATGTGGAATAACGGAGCTTCATAGGAAGTAGGGTATAGCTCATGATAAAATTCACCGTATGCTTCTTCCTGTAGATCTGCTGGTTTCTTCAACCACAACGGTTGAGTATTGTTGATGATATTTTCTTGTTGAATTTCTACGCGTTTTGTGCGGTCGTTTTCGTCTTTAGCACCCATTGGATCATCAATCCACTCACTGCGCATTCCGAATTGAATCTCCACCGGCATAAACTT
>JBDKJN010000204.1:0-5691 GCA_039796595.1 Bacteroidota bacterium | reverse complement strand
TTCATAAATATCCGTATTACTTTAAGTCCTAGAAATTTTGAAAGATGTATTTACCTTTTGAAACACCTGGGACATCTCGTTGAAAATATTGCACTGAACTTATTGACAAAAGTATTGTTTTGATCTTTTAGGCTCTAATGCTCAATCATTTCCATGACCACACCAGCACCACTATTGCGCATCAACATCGACGAAATGGGCGATGAGCATGTAATGACTTCGGTAGATACACCTTTGCGCCCGGACGCATTTGACAAATCGGATGAGCAGAAAATTGCCGAGATCAGCGACAAGTTTCGCGACATCATGACTATTTTAGGTCTTGATCTCAACGATGACAGCCTGAGCGGGACTCCTCATCGCGTGGCCAAAATGTACGTTACTGAGATTTTCTCCGGACTCCACCCCGATCGCAAACCAGAGGTAAAATTATTTGACAATAAATATGCTTATGATGGACTGCTCATTGAAAAAAACATCAGTTTCTACAGCAATTGCTAGCACCATTTTGTGCCAATAATTGGCAAGGCACACGTCGCATACAAAAGCAAGGGTAAAGTTATTGGCCTGTCCAAACTCAACCGCATCGTAAGGTATTTCGCGTCGCGTCCGACTGTTCAGGAACGTCTAACCATGCAGATAGCAACGGAACTCAAGCAAATACTTGAAACTGACGATGTAGCGGTGTACATCGACGCTGTTCATCTTTGTGTATCGAGTCGCGGCATAAAGGATACATCATCTTCCACCGTGACGTCACATTACAGCGGTATCTTCAATACATCGGACGCCAAAACCGAATTTTTACAAAGCATTCAATCGTAATCATATGGGAACCTACGCCATAGCTGGAGGCACCAAAGGAATCGGAGCAGCAATAGCTAGCCAGTTGTTGCAAGAAGGGCATGAAGTTATTGTTTTGGCCAAAGAAGCTCCTACACAATCGGAACTTCAGTCTGCTCGATTCATCGCATGGGACGCCACTTCGGCAAGTCTTCCTGCGATTGATACGGAGACATTGAATGGCGTTGTCTATTGCCCGGGCACCATTCGTCTAAAGCCATTTCATCGCATTACAGCGGCCGAGTTCGACGAGGATTGGAAAATCAATGCCCTCGGTGCGGCACTTTTTCTCCAGGCTACACACAAAGCGCTAATTGCTGCCGGACATAGTTCTGCCGTATTATTTTCCACGGTAGCTATGCAACAAGGAATGGCCTTTCATGCTAGCATTGCCATGGCCAAAGGAGCAGTAGAAGGATTGACCAGAAGCATTGCTGCCGAATGGGCGCCTCATGTTCGTGTCAATGCAATTGCCCCTTCATTGACCCAAACACCACTGGCCGAAAAACTCCTGTCGACACCCGAAAAAATAGAAGCCGGCAACAAACGGCATCCCCTTGGTCGAGTTGGACAACCTCAAGACTTAGCAGCGTTGGCGTGCTTTCTACTGTCAGAAAAAAGCAGTTGGATCACTGGTCAAGTTATCGGTGTGGACGGTGGGTTGGGAAGTTTGAAGATCTAAGAGGCAATATTCTGGAGTTCGCATTGCCGTTCAGAATTATTTCTTTTTGCCCGGGCACTTCTTGCATCGCTTGCCATGCTTAAAGTTTTTGCAGCAATTCTTCTTTTTATCCATACCTAAAGCGTGCAAAGGACACAGCACACAGCCCTCAGATTTGGACATTGCTGGTGAAAATACCTTTAGGGATGAGGACAAACTCATGCCGACAAAAGTAATTCTCAACGTTTTCTTGGCACTACCGCAAAAGAGGTATTTCCATCACCAAGACCATACAAATCAATGAAAACCAAGGCATAAACCTCTGAACATTTCAAACAAGGAGTTTTAAGAACCGAATCTAAATCGATTAAATCGTAAAGTTTATTTCCCCCCCCTGCCAATCCGTTATCGCTGCAATGAGCAAGGTGAGAAATAGAAATATTTCCAAAGCGAACAAAAAGAGAAAAGCCAATATCCTTAAGGCGAATACCCACCAGCGATAGTCCTTTCCAAATGCATTGGAATACACAAAAGTCAAATAGATCACCAATATATACAGTGGAACTTCATTCATTAGCCAAGTAACCCAATCAGGTAACCCAATCAAATCCAGATAGCCCAATGCCAAATAAATCGTGATAAGTAGAAAAATGCCCAGGAGAAACATGCCGCTGATGATCGCATGTTCGCTGTAGTTGAGTCTTCGTTTGCGGAAAATCAAATAACTATTGAAAGCAAGTACAGGAACCGTCAGAAAAATGAACAATTTGCCATACGAGTGAAAGGTTTCTTTGATTCTTGCACCAATGTCATTTACCTCTATTTGATAAACCTTGCTTGGATCGATGTGTGTTGCCAATACATTGTAATAGTGGGTCAACACGACAGATACCCCTAACAATATCAAAACAAAATAAAAAATATTGTAGTAATTCACTCGTTTGCCAGCGATGTAATCCAAAGCTGCTTTACCAGGACGAATCAAAGCCTGTTTAGCAGTGAACAACATGCCCTTTTCAATATGCATCACACCGTGAAGCACATCATGGAAAATAAAATGCTTCAGAGAAATACGATGAGTATCGGCCTTTTGACCACAACCCGAACAATATTTATCCGTTAATGACTTACCGCAATTGAGGCAATTGGAATGTCTCATCTGACTTGTTGATTTAGAATGACAAGATATTCAATTCCGTTCACTAGATAATCACAAATTTCACCTCAATTGAAACGTCAGGTTCGAAGGGCAATTCTATTTCACCATTTTCTTCCATTCAATATTAACCAATCCGCGAAAAACCATAATCCTCGAATCCACATCTAATTGGGAACCCATACCACCTGACTGACAACAGGATGATGATCTGTTAACTTGGAAGGTAATGTTTCATATTTAGTGGCTCGCATATTCTCCGAGTGCATGATATAATCAATCCGAAAAGAAGGAAAGACCCCGATATAGGTATTGCCAATTCCTGAACCAGCCTCAACAAAGGAATCATTCAATTCGTCAGACAACGTCTCATACGTATAGGATACAGGAGTATCATTGAAATCGCCACATAGAATGACTGGATATGGACTGTCACGAATGCTTGCAGCAACTCGTTCAACTTGTTCCTCCCGTTTGTCGAAAGCAATCATCAAACGTTTGGCGATCCGCTTACCACCCGATTCTATTTCCTCCTGTTGGCTATTTCCATCCATGAGAGCGTAATCCTCAGGCTGAAAACGAATACTCTGAAAATGCGCATTGTACACACGAATGGTATCCTTATGAACTTTGACATCTACATAAATACAGAAATTATTTACGTCGCTTGTAAAAGGTACATATCCCTTTTTGATGATAGGGTATTTCGAAAATATGGCCACGCCAAAATACTGATCGCCCTTAACAGCATGCGTATATCGTTCGTGATGGAACTTCGTAGGTAACATCTCGAGTAAACTGTCTTTTGTGGTGAAATAATTTTGTCGCTCGGTATGATAGAATTCCTGAAAACAATAGATATCGGCATTCTCTTTACGAATGATCTCGAACATCTCATTGCGTTTTTTGTAACGATTGGACTTATCATAGAGATTAAATAGATGCACATTCCATGTCATCACTTTTAACCCCATCTCATTATCAAGAGCCGCATCAGGACTTGAAATTTGAAAGAAATCAAAAAAATGCCCGATGCCAAGGACCAGAGGAATCAAACTGAACCATATGAACCGACGCTTCTTAAAAAACCAATACACCACAAAAAGAATGTTTCCCAGAAGCAAAAACGGATAGGCCAATCCGAATAACGCCAAATACCCTATTGTACTTGGTGAAACATGGCATGACAAATAAGCCAAGACGATACCCACTGCACATAGTGCATTGAGCAACAGCACGAACCAGTTGGTCCAGGATCTACGTTTAGGCTTATCTGATGGTTGTGTCATTACGACTCACTTTTGTGCCTGTTGAAACAGAAAATCTTTTTCATCTTTCGTCAGCGAATCATAACCACTGCGGCTGATTTTATCCAAAATAATGTCCATTCGCACTTGTCTGGCTTTACGTTCAGCATTGAATTGATCATCCGACTTTGGTCGCGCTTGGTTATGAGTTACTTTCATTCGACTTTTGGACCATGGTACAGACCAATATTCCCAAGGCATCTTGACACCACCTGTAATCATTTTGGCATAAATGAATCCAAATAGCGCACCGCCAAGGTGACCAACATGTCCACCAGAGTTTACATTTTCTGGAATGCTAAAGAGATCAATTAGCACCATGATCACTGCCATCCAACGCAACTCCATGCGAATAACACCAAACAATGCGATAGGATACAAAGGCCTTAACACAGCGGATGCCACAACAACGCCCATGACTGCCGCTGATGCTCCCACTACACTTTGAATCTCGTTTTCTTGGTCAATTATTCCATAATACAACGTGAAAAGAAGATATCCGCCAATGCCTGAGAGAAAATATAGAATAGTAAATCTTTTGGTCGTTTGGAGCTGAAGAAAAAACTGGCCCATGAAATATAGGGACAACATATTGAACACAATATGTCCAACGCCTGCATGCGTGAACATATGTGTAACAAGTGCCCAAGGTCGATCGAGCATCCATTCAAGAATATTCGAGGCTGCCAAATAAGGTATGACATATAAACCAAACCATCCCAGAACACTTCCAACGATAAAAACAGCCACGTTAATCGCTATGATTTGGTTCAAGCGATTGCCCTTGATATAGGTATGATAAAACGTATTCATAACAGGATTCTAAGATAAACCTGTGCTCGTAATTAAGTGAACAATTTTCCCTTCTTTCTCCACACGAGCACGATGATTAACCCTGTCAACAATCCTCCCAAATGCGCAAAATGCGCCACATTGTCACCTGCAGAATTACTCAGACCGCCAATAATTTCGACCACAGCATAAACAGTAATGAGATATTTGGCTTTTACTGGAACTGGAAAAAACAACAACATTATTTCTGCATTCGGGAACATAAACGCAAAAGCGATTAGGATACCAAATAATCCTCCTGAAGCCCCTACCATTGGAGTGTTCATCACATCAAAAATCCTCTGAAGCATGGGTATATCGGGATGATTTTCGGCGATTCTCATATTTACACCCTTTTCCATTAGCTGCGCAAAATTTTCAGGTTGAACGTATTGTGCAAGTTGATGAATCTCCAACGACGTCCAAGCTTGGTGAATTACGACCGCTCCCAAACCACAAACAAGAAAATAATTCAAATACTTTCGAGGTCCCCAATAGTATTCGACTTGACCACCAAAGAACAACATACCCATCATATTAAAGAACAAATGCCCTATACCACCGTGCATGAACATATAACTGATCAATTGCCAAGGTTTAAAGAACTCAGATTTATAGTAATAGCACGCCAATTGGGGTTCCAAAGTTTGAAACACAGAGGTCACCAACAACATCAAAGCACAAATGATGATGATGTTCTTTGTAACTATAGGTAGGTTATTCCAAATGTTCATGAGCGAAAATGTTGTTCCAATTGAATAAGTGAAATATTATAAATTGTGTTCTTCTGTTGATTGATGACAAACGGCATATCGCATTGGTACAAATTTTTGATCAATTCCTTCATTTCGGGTGTTGTCAGCATTTGTCCATGCTTAATTCCAAAAGCTCTT
>JBDKJN010000203.1:0-3682 GCA_039796595.1 Bacteroidota bacterium | reverse complement strand
CTTATTCTTGAAACTGTAGTTTACACGTGTGAAAAAGCTAAAAAACTTCAATCGTTTTCCAAACTGTAGTTCTTCTGAGCCTCCCGCCAGTCCCACTGGTTTGTCATCATCGTATTGAGGTATGGGGGTGGCGTTGGCTAAATAAAAGGGCAACCAGTCACCATAGTTTAGAAGTCCATTGGCATTGGAGTAATTGGCAAAATAGCCACGGGTGTGTGCCAATTGCATTTCGTATCCACCCAAAATGGTGATCTTGGTGTGTTCTTTTACCTTCTTGAAATAGTCCAATGTAAATGTGGCCGTTCCATTGTCTACAACATTTCCACCCATTTCGGAATAGCTGTCAGCCTGACCAATATTTATTCCGCGGGGGGTGAATTTGTAGTCGAAGCCGCGCATGAAATCTGTGCCAAGGTTGGTGCGGAAGTGTAGGTCAGGGGTTATAGAATAAACCAATCCCAAATTGACTAAGAACCGATCTTCCTCATATTGCCACTGACGCTGATTGCGGTAAGCAACTGGATTGCTATATCCGCCGTTCCACATGTAATACGTTCCATCTGGGTTGTAAACAGGATAATAGGGAAGGGCCGTACTCATTGCTTCACCTACACCGCCACTCCATGCCGCATCGACACGGTTGTTCACCGCATTGGTATAACTTCCGCCAAAAGTGAGTTTGAGTTTTTTGGTAATATCCTGATCCCAATTCAAACGCAAACCAAAACGGTCGAAACTATTACCGATTAGATAGGAGCCGTTTTCGTCGTAACTAATGCCTGCATAAACGCGACTTCCTTTGCCGCTGTTGTGATTCAGACCAAAAGAATAGGCTTGTTTGAATCCAAGACCAGTTGTTTGATCCCACCAATCGGTATTGGTTTGTTTTGCTTTTTTAAAAGCTGCTTCACGATCAGCTGCATCCGATGTTGCACTGGTGAGATTCGGCAACCATACATAACCCGTTCCGCCATCGTTTTCCCATGCTTCCTGACGAATTCCAAGGTATTGTTCAGTATTCATCATGTTTGGTTTGCTTGCTGCTTGACCAACGCCAAAACGAGAAGAAAAATCGAATTTGGTTCCTTTTTGATTGCCACCGCGTTTGGTTGTAATCAAGATGACACCATTGGCTCCACGTGAACCATAAATACCTGTGGCTGCTGCATCTTTTAATATTTCAATACTCGCGATATCATTCGGATTAATCGCAGCGAGTGGATTGGTGTTCATTGCACCGGAATTGCCGCGAAGAAATTGATCTTGTGTAATCGGAACTCCATCAATAACATATAATGGATCACCACCAGCAGAGATTGAAGCTACACCACGAACGCGCACTAAACTACCAGAACCGGCAAGTCCGGATCCTTGACTTACCTGCACACCAGCAGCCTGCCCTTGTAAAGCGGCTTCGAAACTTGGCGTTGGAAATTTCGTGATGTTTTTACCGTCGACTTTTGCAATCGATCCCGTTAGATCGCGCTTGCGTTGTACACCGTAGCCCACCACAACCACTTCTTCGGTCATCTTCATGTCTTCTTCCAAAGTCACATCCAAAACTTTGGTTTCACCGGCTGCAAGCACCACGTCTAAGGTTTTGGTAACGTAGCCCAATGAGAGAAACTCAAT
The DNA here is from genome assembly GCA_039796595.1 of Bacteroidota bacterium. Lineage (GTDB taxonomy): Bacteria > Bacteroidota > Bacteroidia > Flavobacteriales_D > Sanyastnellaceae > CANHSF01. The sequence continues at coordinate 2,050 of JBDKJN010000203.1, read as the reverse complement.
TCTTTGTTCACCTGCTGGAGCTTCAATACTATAAGATCCGTCAAGTCCGCTGGCAGTGCCTTTGCTCGTTGAAAGGACTTTTACGAGTACACCAGGTAGTGTTTCGCCTTTTGCATCTTTAATGGTTCCTTTTACCGTTTGTGCATGAACCGCAAGGTTCCAGGAAGCACAAAGGATAAGAGCCACAAGCGCGTAAAATTTTTTCATGCGATTTTGGTTTTTGGATATGTGGTTAAAAAAGGTTCGAACATGTTGACATATTCGAGAGGCTAACATAATTCAAATTCCACGAAAGTGTACTTTATACACTAAAAAAAATGGGAGTTCGAAAACTCCCAAATTTTAAAGTCTTTTACGGTTTATTCAGGATGAGCGGTTCGGTCACCACTTTGCTTCCATCCCAAATCCGAACGAAGTAAGTGCCATCCGCCAAATCAGCGGCATTGTAGGTCACCACTTGGCGTCCTTGGGCTTGCTGTTGATTGAACACTTGAGCAACGACGCGTCCGGTCATATCCAGTATTTCTATTTGTGTAAGCCCCGCATTTTGTTTTTCGTAGCCAATCTGTACGAAACCATTGGAAGGATTAGGGTAAATCATGAACGATAGTCCAAAAAGTTCCATAGCTTCTTCAACATTCACTGTTGTATCGGGCGTTACAGTTTCAAAATCGAAATAAATATGGTATTCACCTGCATTGAAATTTTGACTTGCTCCCAGGTCATTTACAGTAATCGTGTTTCCGGTAAAGTAATCGTACCACGTTCCTGTATGCTGGAAACCCGGTACCATATTGATCGAAGTCACATTGAAATTACCAACAACCACGGCGTTTTTTGTTGCGCCGTTCAAATGAATGCGTTTGCCATATCCGCCCAGGTCGATATCAAAATCGTTAGTGGAGAAAAGGGACTCGGTCTTTTTTAAATTATTCAAAGCACTCACCACTTTGTACACTTTGTAGCGCTCAGCTACATCGCGGTAATCCCAGCGCACCGGCTTTGCATAGGTACGACATGACTCATTGATGGTGCCATTATCAGGACAGTAGTTGATGCTATAGTCATATCCCAATTCACCAAATTGCCAGATCATTTTTGGACCTGGAATGGGGATGAGGAAGGTATGAGCCAACTCTTGTCGATCCAATGCGGTGTTCAATGTTTGAATATTGTAACCACCCATCATATTGCCGAATTCGAGATTCTTATACATCAGACGTTCTTCGTCGTGGCTTTCTGCGTAAGTGAGAAGGTGTGGGTTATTCCAACCTCTTGCTTGATAGCTGCCCCAACTTAAATCGGCATTGGTATTCCAACCCATGCTGGCTTGCTCGTATTGGGTTGTCATTTTACCCCATAACATCATGCCTGCGTTAGCCAATACTGTTTCTTCGCTATTGTCTGCCAAATGTTCTAAGATCGCATAACTACCAGGCTCAACAGTTTGCATGTGATTGTAATAATCGTTGAGAATATTCACACGGCTTTGATCATATGCATTCCACGCACCGATGTTGCCCAAGGTGTTGTTCTGAGTAAATCCTTTAGACAAGTCAAAGCGATATCCATCGATGTGGAATTCACTCATCCAATATGCGAGTATGCGTTTACAATAGGTGCGAACCAACTGACTCTCGTGATCGAAGTCATATCCGACATTAAAATCGTGTCTTGGCGTTTCGTTGAACCATGGGTTTTCTGCTGTCGGTTGACCGTAATCACCAGCATCAGGATTGAAATACATGCGCACCAATGGACTTTGTCCAAAACTGTGATTGAGCGCGATATCCATAATCACCGCAATACCTCGGTTGTGGCAAGCATTTACAAATGACTTGAGGTCTTCTGCAGTTCCATACGCTTTGTCTGGGGCAAAGTAAAAAGATGGATTGTATCCCCATGAATCATTGCCTTCAAACTCATTGATGGGCATCAAATGAATGCACGTTACTCCTAGATTATCGAGATAATCCAAGGTGTCGATCATCGTTTGATAATTTCTCTCTTCGGTAAAATCACGAACGAGTAATTCATAAACGATTAAACG
>JBDKJN010000202.1:0-19309 GCA_039796595.1 Bacteroidota bacterium | reverse complement strand
ACATCTTGAAAATGCGAACAACTGGAGCCTCGCCACCAACAATGCCGGGCTCATAGGAATTCACAAGGATGACGTGACAGGACTACTAAGCATACAGGCTTATGGACATGAAACCGATGTAAACATGCGCAGTTTGCGCACTGTTTTTGTAGATCGTGAGGGAAATATTTGGTTAGGAACCTATGGCCAAGGATTAATAATGATTCAAGACAAAGCCATGTGCATTCATCAGGCATCGGGAAACCTTGGCACAAATGAGTATCAAGCCATACATGAGTTCAACAATCAGCTTTTTTTAGCAAGCACAAACGTTCTGAAAATATGTGATCGTACACCTCAACAAGTAATCAAAGAAGTAACCATTGGCACAAATCCTGACAACAGAATCACATCCATGTTTGCAGATCGCAACGACCGCCTTTGGATAGGAACAGAACTAGACGGTTTATGGCAATACTCTCTCAGCACCGGCAACCTGAAGAAATTCAAATTAACAGAAGACATCCTCAACAATCAAGTCAATGACCTCACAGGTTTTGATGATCACTTATATGTTGCAACTGAATACGGAATTTTTCATATCCACAACAATGTGCTTCTTCAAAATGTCATTTCCATGCAATCCGGACTGGCTCATAATGCTGTGCGCAGCATGCATAGGGATGCAAAAGGAAGAATCTGGCTGGCTTCCACTCACAATGAAGTCACTTACATTGCTGATGGCGTGATACAAAACATAGCAACACCATTCAATGGTGCCCTAGTTGAAGTCACTTGCTTCGCAGAAGATCAAAACGGACACATTTGGGCTGGAACGGATGGCAATGGTGTTTTTTCCCTAACTCGCGAAGCACCCATTCTCTTTACAAAAAAAGATGGTCTGCATAGCGACCACTGTTATGGTATGGTTGTCGATCACTACAACAGGCTATGGGTCACTCACCGTGGCGCACTTTCACGTTTAGATCTCAATAACCAAAAGATTCAAATTCTGGATCCCATTACGGAATCAGACATTCTATTCGGATACAATGCAATTGAATACTCCAGAAGCGGAAGTATGTTTTTTGCAAGCGATAAAGGCTTGATCGAATACGACCTCAACAAAGACAATAATTTGGAATTTGAACCCATCCTCAATGTTAATCGGTTAATGATCAATGACAGTCTTTATCAATCTAATGTTATTGAACTTGCACATGGCTCGTATCAAATAGAACTTCAAGTCATCGGCATATCTATGTCAGATCCTAAAGGTGTGCTGTATCAATATTTCTTAGAAGGTTATGACAGCGATTGGAGTGCGCCTACAACCGATCGAAAAATGATCTACAATAAAATTGCTGAAGGCAAATACAACCTACGTGTTCGTTGCTTTAATTCAAAAGGTTTTGGCGGCTCCAAGGAGATAAGTTTTCAAATCGAAATTGCGATCCCATTTTGGAAGACCTGGTGGTTTGTTGTAAGCGCCATTTTTATCGTCATAGCAGGCGTATTGATCATTATCAACTATCGTGTACGTTCTTTGCATCAAGCCAAAATCAAGTTACAGTCTCTGCTGGATTTAAGAACAAGAGAGGTGGTTCAACAAAAAGAACTATTGGAAATATCCAATAAAGACATTACGGATAGTATTCGTTATGCGAAAAACATTCAACAAGCTATGTTACCTACTCATAGCATGCTCAAAAATCAGTTCGCAGATGCGTTCATCTACTTCAAACCCCGTGATATCGTAAGCGGCGACTTCTACACCATTGAGCGCTTTGAAGATATTATTGTGGTGTCTTGTGCCGATTGCACCGGACATGGAGTTCCTGGTGCATTCATGTCTTTGATTGGAAGTACAATTCTCAAAGAGGTTAGCAAAGACAAAAATGTGCAACACGCCGGCCAGGCACTGATGAAACTCGATCATCGCTTGAGAGAGATGTTGACACGTGAAGGAACCACCACAGTAAGCGATGGAATGGACATCACATTGTTTGATTACAACACGAGTACCCGAATGCTACAAATAGCCAGTGCCAATCGTTCCACATTCTTATATCATAAAGGAGAATGGATTGAAATCAAAGGCGATCGACGCAACGTTGGAGGCCAAGGATTAGGTTCCTCTGAAGACTTCAACACACGTCAATACGTGATGGAACCTGGTGATTGTATTTACATGTTCTCGGATGGAATCACTGACCAATTCGGTGGGCCTCATGGCAAAAAAATTAAACGCTCCAGATTGCTAGAGTGGCTAAAATCAATCCATAACCATCCAATGAGCGAGCAACGTGAAATCTTAAAAAGCAACTTCCATAATTGGAAAGGCACCTATGAACAAACTGATGATGTCATTATCATGGGCATTCGATTCTAATTTAATACCAATGAAACACCGCCACATCAGGCACAGGTCTATAAACTCAAATAATCTCTAAACCGCGCGCTCTGTCTGCGCGACACTTCTAACTGGGTACCGTCTTTTAATGTCAGACGTAAACCACCATTGAACCAATTTTCAACACCTTGAATCCATTTTAGATTGACAATGTATTTGCGATTGGTTCGAAAAAAAGTGCTGTCCAACCTATCCTCCAGATTATTCAGTGACTTTAGAATAAGTGGTTTACTTTGCTGGAAAAACACACGCACATAATTCCCTTCTGATTCAAACATCCTCACATCGGATAAAGGCACGAACCAACATTTATCACCATCCTTTAAGAACACCTGATCATCCTGACCCAACCTACCTGAGCGCTCCAGCACATCATTCTCGACACCCACGTCGTGTAACAATGCCTTCTGAATTGCCTCCGACAAGCGCTCCTCTTCCACGGGTTTGAGTAAATAATCGACCGCGTTCTTTTCAAAGGCACGCAATGCAAAATCGTCGTACGCCGTAACAAAAATGACCTTAGGAACTACTTCAAGTTCTTCGAGTAAATCAAAACCATTTTTACCTGGCATTTGAATATCTAAGAATATCAAATCGGGCTTAAGCTGTTCAATGTTAGCCAATGCCTCATCTGCATTGCCGAACTCTCCAACGATTTCAATTTGTTCAAACTTGGCCAATAAGCCCTGCAATTCTTTACGCGCTAAGCGCTCATCATCTACAATGATTGTTCTCATACACCAGATTTTTGATTTGGAATTATTATTCGCACTACTACCCTGTGTGCTTCTTGGGCAATACTGAAACTAGCTTTTTTCTTATACATCAACTCAAGTCGCTTAATCGTATTATCAATGCCAATACCCGAATGTTCACTCGGGGAATAGACACCGTCGTTTTTGACTTCAATTAGAATGTTTTGTGATTGATTGTTCACTGTCAAGTCGATTGTGCCCCCTTCGACACGTCGAGATATTCCGTGCTTCACAGCATTTTCGACCAAGGTTTGAAGCACAAACACCGGAAACTCCACATCCAAGGCCGTTTCATCTATGTTAGCAACTACGTGTAGGCGGTCTTCAAATCGAATTTTTTCCAAAGCAAGGTATTTCTCAACCAACTCAATTTCACCCTTGAGTGTACCACTCCCTGGCTTATTTGCCGCCATATTGCTTCTCAGAATTCCGCTTAACAAGGTTATCGCGTGCTTGGCTTTTGCAGGATCCTCATCCACCAGTGCACGTATGCCATTGAGTGAATTAAAAACAAAGTGCGGATTCATTTGTGCCCGAAAACTTTTGAGCTCCATTTCGCGCTGCATCGCTTGTAAGCGCAGATTATTTATTTCTTCTTTTTTCCAATTTTCAAACGTATGAACTGCGAAATACAAAATATTCCAAATAAAAAAGAGCCATGCAAAATTGAAAACATCGAGGATAAAATATAGATTCGGTTTTTCGCCAGAAAGTAAATCTCCGATTAAGTCTTCAAATGGCCAGTGTCCAGACATAATGTCTTTGAACACCATATTGAACAAGGTGAACAAAGTACTCAATACAATGCTCGAAACCAATACACGCGGTATCAACGCAGGTATCGAAAGCCTCTTCCAAACCCAATAAAGGATAAGTAAACGATAAAAATGAGTCAAGCCAACTCCCAAAACAAAAATGCCTAAAGAAGCCAAAATCGTGGCTGATGTCATTTGCTCTTGAAGCGACGCATTAATGATATTGCCGACAATTAGTAAGCCCCATCCCCCCAGCTGAGCAAGCCAATATATTTTGGTTCTTTTGTTCACGAATACCTGCTATTCTATTCGTTTCAAAAATACGATGCAACGCCAGTAAAATTCTGACAGCTACATAATCGGTACTCTGTTAATTTGTTTGGTCAAAAATCGCTACCATTGCATGAATGAATTATTTGGCTCATGCTTTTTTGGGTAGTTCTGATGATGGAGAACGAGTTGGTCAGTTAATTGCCGACGAAATCAAAGGAAAACAACACCAACTATTCCCTCCTGGTTTGCAACGAGGCATTCTGATGCATCGTTGGGTTGATGCGACCACCGACAACAGCCCGCATCTCGAAGAAGTAAAAGACCTATTGCAGAACACAACCGGACGAGTGACGCCAATTGCCATTGATGTCATAATGGATTATTTCCTGAGCATTCATTGGAATCAATATCATCCACAACCACTTCCAGAGTTCATATCGCAGACCTATGCGATCTTGGAACAACATCGCACATACTGGCCTACCAACGGCATCATAAGGCTAAAGTATTTAATTGACGATGATTGGCTCAGCCGATATTCTAGCTTAAACGGTATTCACCTGACAATGAATCAAATGGCCCAACGCAAACCCTTTTTAAAAGCGTTGCCAGAAGCCATACATGTCATTGAAAACCATGCCATTACATTCGAAAAGGCCTTTCACTTGTTAATTCATGAATTAATTGTTGGTTATAAAAACAAAATCAATACTTTTGCAACCTTGCCACTTATATATAGGTATAAAGATGGCCAAGCTAAATGACCTTGTGCAAAAATTAAGTAATACTACCACCACACCTATGAAGTTTATTTTGACTGTAGCAATTCTGATGGTTTCATTAGGACTTACTGCAGGCAACATCGTGCTTGAAGGTCGCTATCAACAGCGCAACATTTTCGTCATCAACGGAGCCTCTCCTGATGGCGTTGGTTTTTGCACCTACGAAGTCACTGTCAATGGACTTATCACCACAGACGAATTCAACTCTCAAGCTTACGAAATTGATCTATCCATTTATTCCTTCAAATTAGGCGATCCAATTACTATTATCATCAAACACAAAGACGGTTGTTTGCCAAAGGTCTTGAACCCAGGTGCTTTGGAACCGGCACCTACCTTTGATTGTGGTAAAATCGAATGCACTCCTCAAGGTGTCTTGATGTGGGAGACCACTGGCGAAGTTGGAAAATTAGCATACACAGTACAGCAATTCAAATGGAACAAATGGGTGAATGTCGGTGAGGTCATGGGAAATGGCACATCTGGCAAGAATATCTACAAATTCCAAGTGACTTTGACTTCTGGGAAAAACAAATTAAGAGTCGTTCAAAAAAGTTATGAAGGTGAGCTGCGTAAGAGTCAAACGTGTGAGGTCTTGAGCATGACGACTCCGGTAGAAAAAACTTACGATCGCAAAACCAAACTCATCACTTTTACAGCCGAAACTGCCTACGAACTGTACAATGTTTATGGACAAATTGTAAAACGTGGATACGGTATGTCTATCGATTGTACCGCTCTACCGAAGGGCGAATATTATTTGAGCTTCGATAGCAAGACAGAAAAAATTCTTAGAAAATAGATTTAAAACCAAACCAATAACCCGCTTACCAATTGACTCCACTACTACAAGTGGAGTTTTTTGTTTTAAGTGATTTCCAATGTTTGGTTCGCTCAATCATTCTTTTCAATGATCGCATGAATCAAATCGTAAGTATTCTTGGTCATTGACTTTCGCTTCTTCTCGTGAGTTCCCTCCGGATCATCGCCATTCCTGTTCCCAATGTTCTTTAAGCGTCGACACTAAGCCAATGACTGTTTGAGTTGGTGGTACCACAAAGGCATAGCTGGTAATACAACGGCAATTGAAGCAATAAAAAAAGCTGTTACTCCAAGAGTAACAGCTTTTTTTAAATAGTTGCGAATGGTCTTAAATATTCTTATCCAACGCCGTCGAAGAGTCTTCAACTTCAGACAATCTAAATGGCGGATAAGTGTCTGTAAGATTGTAATAGTAGGCCCCCACTTTGGTATTCCAACGGATAACACCTACCATAAAATCATGAAGACCTTTTGGGTATTTAGCTGTAATCAATACGATCCAGAAAGCAAAAACTTTGACGAACGCAGCTGCTAGAGAAAGGAAAAACAAACAGAAACCATGAGGAATCATAATATAGAAAAGACCGAAAAACAATCTCGCCAATACCAATCCTCTGCTGTAACTAGCTTGGTATTCAATCTCCAATTTGGTCTCAGTATCTGAACCATTTGGTCCAATGGCAGGGTAGCCGTCACTTAAATTATTTAATCGTGCATTGAGTCGGACTTGCCAAGCAAAAAAACCAAACATAAACTTCCACAATCCCTCAGGATAACGTCCTGTGATAAGTATAGCCCAAAAAGCGATAAAATTCACAAACAACACACCTATGATAACGAATAACATCACCAGAAAGTGAGGTATCATGATGTAAAAAATACCAAACAAAGTACGCAAAATTAATTGCCCGCGGGAATACGTCTCCGCATGTCGAATAGAAACTCTCATTAGTTAAAAGGATTAGTGGTTAAAATTATTTCCAGATCAAATCTAATCAAAAATTATTCTTAGCAAAGAAATCGTCCAATTTTCTGATGCCCCATTATCTTTGAGCAATGAACTCCTCTCCATTTTCATTGGCGATACATGGCGGTGCTGGCACGATTCTGCGAAGCTCCATGACTCCCGAAAAAGAACAAGCTTATACTAAAGCTCTGCATGATGCTCTAGTTGCAGGAAGTTCAGTTTTGGAAAAAGATGGAACTTCCTTAGATGCTGTTACCGCCGCGGTTGAATCTCTCGAAAATTGTCCACTATTCAACGCAGGGAGAGGAAGTGTGTTCACTCACGATGGCCGCCACGAAATGGATGCATCCATTATGTCTGGCATCAACCTTTCATCGGGAGCTGTTGCTGGCGTGACCGGAGTGCGCAACCCCATTCGTTTAGCTCGTTCAGTGATGGAACAAAGCGAACATGTTCTATTAGCGGGAAGAGGTGCTGAATCATTTGCACGCAGCATCAATATCCCCTTCGAAGAAGATGCTTATTTTCATGATACGTTTCGCCATGAACAATGGCAACAGGCGTTGCTTGATGATAAAATCGTTCTTGATCACACAGAGAAAAAATTCGGCACTGTTGGAGCAGTTGCTCGAGACATACATGGAAATTTAGCGGCAGCCACAAGCACTGGTGGAATGACTAACAAAAAATGGGGACGTATTGGTGACTCTCCTATTATTGGTTCAGGCACCTATGCAAACAATGCGACATGTGCAATTTCCTGCACAGGACATGGAGAATTTTTCATTCAATCCGTAGTGGCCTATGATATTTCATGCCTAATGGAATACAAAGGAGCATCTCTGGAAGAAGCCTGTCGTGAAGTTGTCATGAACAAACTTGTACAGCGTGGTGGCGAAGGAGGATTGATCGCAGTTGACCGTCTGGGTAATATATGTTTGCCTTTTAATAGTGAAGGAATGTATCGTGCCTGGAATGTCAATGGTCAACACCATGTTTCCATCTACAAATAACGATCCTTTTAGCCGCAGTAACACAAGCCTTGAGAATTCATGCAACTCATTCGTTGCAACATTAAAATAATAGGAAAATCCTTAATCAGTACTGCTAGTCTTTTAGGCAATTTGCGGTTCTGCCATTTCAGCAACAAACTTGCGTTCCTTGATATAATAACCATTACCCGCAACCAATATATTCACCTTAATGTTCTCTATTGAGATCGGTGTGCCCATACCAACATCTGTTATATTAGAGTGCGAGATATCACGGCCATCAATTATAACTACTGCCCCGCTTCCAATTACCTCCAATCGATTACCATCGGTTACGATAACTCCAGTATCCTCTCCTAAGCCAATTCCTGTGCAAGCTGGGTTACTTGCTACAGCTTGAGCCAAACGATTAAAACGACCTCTTTTATCGAAATGAGAGTCAATAATCACATCGGGCATAAGAGCCAAACCAGTAGTTATTTTCACCTCACCTTTCAAATGCGCCAGGTCACTCTTACCTTGATAAATCATTGTATTGCTCATGGCCATTGCACCAGCTGAAGTACCCGCTATCACAAGTCCTTCTTCCAAATAACCCTTAAGTAGAATATCTAAAAAACCAGTGCCGCCAAAGATGGTGGTCAAACGCAATTGATCACCACCACTGAACATGATGCCGTCACAAGTAGTCACCTTTTGAATATACTCGGGATTACGGGCGTCATCGCGGCTGCGAATATTGATGTGCTCAACATTGGTGCATCCAATCTTTCCGAAAGCCTGCATATAATTCTCGCTCACCTCTTGAGGTATGCTGCTAGCTGTTGTAATAAGAACAATGTGGCTGTTTACACCACCCATTTCCTGAACAACTCTCTTGAGAATGCCCAGTTCGAAGAAATGAAGATTATTGATTTGGCCGTAATTGCCTTCGCTTTCCGTGCCTTTATCTTCCGCCCCCCCGATTGAAATAAGCTTTCCCTTTGGTACCATAATGGTGTTCGAAATTTGAAGGCAAAAATAACCATCAAGGGCCGAAAAACTGCCAATTTATTTCCACAATTCATTATCTTAATCGGGACGATTCCGCTTCAAATGCTGATTTATTTCCGGTTTTTCTTTGAACTTAGGCAAAAAAAATGCATATTCGCCATGAAGGTTATGGCGTAAGCCACGCAAGTCCGGAAAGGCCATCGGGAGTATCTAGGTTTGAACACCTCACCTTCGCTAAACCCATCTAATCAAAACGAATTATGAAGATTCTTGATATCAAAGTCATGAAAGGCCCCAACTATTGGAGCATTCGCCGACACAAACTCATACAAATGCGCCTCGATTTGGAGGACATGGAACAACGTCCAACGAACAAAATAGATGGGTTTCGTCAACGTCTTGAAAAGATGTTTCCTTCCATGTATGGCCATCGTTGTAGTGTGGGTGAACCCGGAGGCTTCTTTCAACGCGTTGACGAAGGAACGTGGATGGGGCATGTGATCGAACACATCGCCCTAGAATTGCAAACCCTTGCAGGTATGATGTGTGGATTTGGCCGCACACGCGAAACAAATACCCCAGGTGTGTACAATGTAGTTTTCAGCTACATGGAAGAGAAGGCGGGTCAATATGCAGCTCGCGCTTCGGTCCGCATTGCAGAAGCTTTGATCGCAGGCAATGATTACGATTTGCAAGAGGACATTCAACGTCTTCGTGAAATTCGTGAAGATGAGCGCCTCGGCCCTTCAACAGGATGTATTGTGGAAGAAGCAGCTTCACGCGGCATTCCATATATCCGCCTCAACCGTCACTCATTGGTTCAATTGGGTTATGGTGTAAACCAACGTCGCATTCGTGCCACTATAGCCAGCTCCACTGGTAGCATAGCAGTAGATATCGCTTGTGATAAAGAAGAAACAAAAAACTTATTGGGTGCTGCTGAAATTCCTGTTCCAAAGGGTCGAATTGTCTACAGCGAAGAAGGCTTAAAGGATGCCATTGACAGCATCAGCTACCCCATTGTAACAAAACCAGTAGATGGCAATCATGGTAAAGGAGCCACTACCAATATCACCGATTGGGAAGGCGCCTGCATTGGATTGCACGCCGCAAAAAAATACTCGCGTGGTGTCATTGTAGAAAAATACATCACGGGTTTAGATCATCGTGTTCTCGTAATCAATTACAAATTCGTTGCGGCGGCTATCAGAAAACCCGCTGCTGTCAAAGGTGACGGCAAAAGCACCATACAACAATTGATCGATCAAACCAATGCTGACCCTCGTCGCGGATATGGCCATGAAAAAGTATTGACACAAATCAGCGTTGATGACTTCTTGATGGAAATGCTCAACCGTGAAGGACTAACACTCGACAGCGTGGTTGCTGAGGGACGCGAAGTGTTTTTGAAACCAACTGCTAATTTAAGTACCGGTGGCACAGCGACTGATGTAACAGATCTCGTTCATCCCGATAATGTAATTATGTGTGAACGTATCGCACGCATCATCGGTCTTGACATTTGTGGTATCGACATTATGGCCGAATCACTTTCAACACCTGTTAAAACCAATGGTGGTGCTATTTTAGAAGTGAACGCCGCGCCTGGCTTCCGTATGCACCTCGAACCAACCGAAGGGCTTCCTCGCAACGTAGCCGAGCCAGTAATAGACATGTTATATCCTCCGGGAACATCAGCACGTATTCCAATCATTGCAGTGAGTGGTACCAACGGTAAAACCACCACAACGCGTTTGATGGCACATATCGTCAAAACCAAAGGACATAAAGTTGGTTATACTACTACTGACGGTGTTTACATTCAGAATCAACTCATGATGCGCGGAGACTGCACTGGTCCGATCAGTGCTGAATTCGTGTTGAAAGACCCAACTGTAGATTTTGCAGTTCTTGAATGTGCGCGAGGTGGAATTCTGCGTGCTGGTCTCGGATTTCATCGTTGCGATATCGCTATTGTAACCAACGTCGCAGAAGACCATTTAGGATTAGGTGATATTCACACCCTGGAACAGCTGGCGCGTGTTAAAGCTGTTGTACCCGAAAGCGTGATGCCTAGCGGATACGCAATTCTTAATGCCGATAATGAGTACACCCGCAATATGGCCAAAGGCCTGGAATGCAAAATTGCCTATTTCTCTTTGGATGAAAACAATCCACATATACAGGCACATATCAAAGCGGGTGGACTAGCCGCAGTGTACGAAAATGGATTTGTAACGATTTGTAAAGGCACATGGAAAATACGTGTCGAAAAAGCAAGTGCCATTCCTCTTACGTACGGAGGCAAAGCCACATTCAACATAGCGAACATTCTACCAACTTTGCTAGCAGCCTTCATACGCGAGTTCGACATTGAAACCATTCGCATGGCTTTGATGACTTTTATTCCTTCGCCGATGCAGACACCTGGTCGCATGAATATGTTCCACTTCAAAAACTTCACAGTGATGGTGGACTATGCACACAATACACATGGGTTTATGGCCATTAGCGATTTCTTGAGCAAAGTGGATGCGACGCCTAAGATTGGTATTATCGCCGGCGTTGGTGATCGTCGCGACGAAGACATCATCAATTTGGGAAGAGTTGCCGGAGGTATGTTTGATGAAATAATCATCCGTCAAGACAAAAATTTACGTGGCCGTTCTGAGCAAGAAATCATTGATTTAATGACCCGTGGCATTCATGAAATCAGCACCGATAAAAAGATATCCATCTTCCCTAAAGAACGTGAAGCCATTGACTACGCAATTCGCAACGCCCCTTCAGGAGCATTTGTCACCATTTGTAGCGATGTAATTCCTGACGCACTTGAGCAGATCATGCAGCTCAAAGAAGAAGAGGAAAACATTAAGGTGTAATAAACAAATATCGGGACAAGCATCAACGGATAATCTATGTTGATGCTTGTCTCAATATTTATTCTTCTTCCATTTCTGTACATTCATTCGAATGTAATTATCGATTGCGTTATACTCTCGCAGATTACGAATGATTCGATCATGAGAGAGTGGTTGCCATCCAAACTCTTGCATATCCATTTTGCGCGCTATGGTTGTGACCGCAGATTTATAACCACGAAAAATTGCAGCGATGCCACAACGTTATGCATGGCGTCGCTACATCAAAACCGCATTTGGCGGCGTTAAAACTTCACCTTTGGGGCTGAACGATGCTGTTCTTCTTCAACGAAAAATGCTTTTTCTTCCAGGTTAAAATATCCTGCCAGCAGGTTGTTTGGGAAAATTACAATCGACGCATTAAACCGCTCCACTGCGCTATTGTAATTGGATCGTGCACCTTGTAATTCGGCTTCCATCTGTTGCAACTGGTGTTGCAATTGGTTGAATTGGGCATCGGCCTTCAACTGAGGGTATTGTTCTACAATATGGCTCAATTGAATGAGTGATCGGCTTAATTGTGTGTCTGCTTTTAATACTTCATCACGGCTCGTCGAACCGATACTTTGATTGCGCCATCTGGTTACTTCTACTAACGTCTCTTTTTCGTGTCCGATATATCCTTTTACGGTTTCTACCAAATTAGGAATTAAATCTCCACGCTGTTGAAGATGTGTAGCTATCTGCCCCCAAGCGGCGTCCACACGAATCTTCTTTCTCTGCAACCCATTGTATGTGACCATTAAAAAAACCAATGGCAAAACAATCAATAGGAAAAAAATAAATACAAAAATCATAACTCAAGAGTTTCCTCCAAAGTTACAGCTCTTTTTTCAAAAATGCCTCAGTTTTAGTTTCATTAACGATTCATGCAGAAGGGGTAAATTCAGGGCCTTTGTACTATGCCATTGCCTTCGCATATTTGCCTTACGAATACTACCATGAGAACACTTTTCACATTTTTGCTTCAACTTCTTTTCATTTGTGGATTTGCACAAGATTGTTACCGCGCCCATTGGGTCGACAGTTACGATGGATCGCAGGCGCAAGAATTTTTTATCGATGTTGATCGCCATCCTGAAGGTGGATTTGTTGTGCTAGGCAAACACGGCCTGGATGGAACAACATTAGGCAATCAAACCATCAATCCCGGTGTTGCGAGCTATTATTTAGCACGAATGGATAGTGCGGGTAATTTCAGCCAGCTTACCGCCATCCTCCCTCAAGGTGGAATAACACTCAAACGTATTGCAGTTCTTCCTGACGGCAGTGTTGCTGCAGGTTGTACTATAGGAAGCAATCTTACCCTCGGCACAGAAACCTTTCATATTCATGGTGGCGCAAAGCCGCTGTTGGTGATGTTTGACACTCAATTCAATTATACATGGCATCTCGCTTCGGAAAACACCAGCAACTCCTCAGATGTACGAGATATCCATTGTGACAGTGAAGGAAATATCTTTTGGGGTGGTCTCTTTAGTGGTGATTATTTATCGTTCGGAGAAGACACTTACCTTCATCGTGTGACGGATGGAGGAGCATGGCTCTCAAAAGTCAACAATCAAGGACAAATGCAATGGTTACGTGGAATTGCGCCAGGAGTTAGTGCTGGACTACAGACAGTGACAGTTGATAGCAATGATGACGTTTGGATCAGTGGTCAGGCAACAGTGAATGCGAATGGGTCATTGAAATTTAGTGATCAAGTTATCGCTCCTGGTTATTTGAATAGCGCCTTTTGCGTATATGTGGCAAAATACGATTCCAATGGCGATTGTATTTGGGGTAAAATTTCGTCCAGTACAAGCAGTTTTGGTTCCATTTACACAGCCGATGCCATGGCCGATGATCAGGGAAATATGTATATCTGTGGACAACTCACCGGCACTTACGAATGGAGCGGAATGCCTATGGTTGGAGGTGACGGCAGCGGCTTTCTATGGAGTATCGACACCAATGGTAATGGACTTTGGTTCAAAACCATGGGGGGGCAAGGTTCCAGCGAATCAGCAACAAATCTCGATGTCCGCGCTGATCGAATTGCTGTAATAGGTGCATTATCGAGCAACCAGCCTTATGTTGGAGATTTCCCTGTTTATTCTCTCGCATCGGGAACCTACAAAGCGTTTAACGCTCAATTCTACACCAATGGCGAACTGGAGTTTTGCCGAATGAATCAATCCGACACACAAAATTTTTTCCAACATGATGTGGTGATCGATGAAGGCAACAATCAATTGGTTCTTGGATACTATAAAGGCACCAATATTTCCTGGTACCCCATCAATCTCACCCACAACGGAACCAACCCGAAAAAATTCGTTGCGAAATTCGGTCCTTCTGCTCCAACCACATTTACTATCACCGCCGGTCCTGACAAAACCACAACATGCGGAACCAATGTGCAACTCAATGGCGCAACCACTCCTTCGAGTGGCGTTGGCTTTGGTTGGTGGCCCGATATGGGCTTTTCAAACAATTTTTCCAAAACACCAAACGCAAATACCACAGAACCTAAGTCGTATGTTTTTTATGGACACTATCAAGGGTGTATCAAACGTGATACCGTGCAGGTATTCCTCTCCAACTATAACAACTTAAATGTTGAAGCTGGTATTGACCAGGTCATGTGCATCGGGGATACCGTTGCATTAAGTGCTGTCGCCACGGATCCTGCTGCGACTATCGCATGGACTCCAAATTATAGACTCACCTCTAACACGAGTATCAATACAAACTGCTTTACCAATACTTCGTTGAATTATGTGGTTGAGGCTACCGTTGGCAATTGCAAAGCAAGGGACACCGTTTACGTTAAGGTTAATCGTAAACCAACAATTGTCCTGCCGTATCAGACATTCTATATTTCATATCAAATGCATACATGTTTGGATCAACCCATTTTAGCTGATTTAGGATCCAATGACAATACCTACAGCTTCAGTAATGAAGCAAATATCACCTGGCAGAACGATCATTCGGTCGTGTTCGGAACGGACGCACCCTATTATGGTGGAAACATAACAGCTGTTAGTCCTGAAGGCTGCGAAAATGAATTGACCTATACCGTTTATGTCTACGATTATCAGCCAGGACCGCCCATTCTAAATCAACCCAGCGACACGATTTATTTGTGCCCTGCAAGTGGATATGTGCATGAGGAAGAATTTATGATTACCAGCGACATTCCTTACTTACCAGAAGAATTCAACTTTTCATGGTACAGCGGATGGCAAGTGGACGAATTGGATGGATTGGGTTGGCGTGACATTGAAATCTGGAATTACGGGCATTACGAATTGTTCCCAAATTCGGTGGGATTTCCAACATCTGCTTACTATGTGCCTTTGCGATTCTGGAATGTGGAACCCGAGATGGATGGATTTCGATATCGTGCCTATATCAATGATCTCTGCAGTCCTCGTGTTTATACCGAACAAATGGTGCTTCGCGTAGGACCAGCATTTACGGATCAAACAACTGCGCTGAATGTCTGCCAAGGTGCATCAGATACATTGTATGTAGAGGCTGCGAATAATAACGGCCTGTATCAATGGCAGGTGTTCAGAGACAATGTATGGATGGATATCCTCGTCGATGAAACTCACTTTCAAACTCTAGGAAACCAATTGATCGTTTTGAATGCGACGGCTGGAATGGACAGTTTATTCCGTTGTCGAATTCAAGGTTGTAGTCCCGCGCAATTCAGTTATTCAGATGCCATTCCAGTCACTGTTCAGTCCAACGAAATCAATATTACCGGACCATTTCAAAGTCAAGGATGTTTGGGCGAATCCATTTCACTACATGTAAATGCAACTGGAGGCTCATTTGAAATTCAATGGCTGCGCAATGGTCTTGCTCTCAATTCGAATAGTGTTGGTTACACGGGAATAAATAATGATACGTTGTTCATCAACACATCACAATACAATCCACAAGGCCAAACGTATAGTTGTCAATTGTTCAATACACAATGCGGACAAGCTTTTACCTCCGATACATGGACGATCGACGTACCATCTCCAATCACCATCGATTGGGAAGTTAGCACTCTCGATCTATGCGTCAATGATGAAGAAATTTTTATTTCATCTGCAATGCCAGAAGGAGGTGCGTACAGCGGTGACGGCCTCATTGCCGATTATTTCGACCCAGCGTCTCTAAGCCAAGGCAGTTATCCGATCAGTTACACCTATTTCGACAACCTAACCGGTTGTACGAGCACCGCAACGCGAACTATTCACGTATGGGCATTGCCTACTGTTCAATTGCAACTATCGCAAACGCAAGCATGCATCAACAGTGAAAACAACAGTGTAGAAGTGATCGCTCAACCATCAGGCGGAAGTATATCTGCTCCTGGATTAACTTTTGACTCTGAAAATTCGAATTTTATTCTTCCCGAAGCAGCAGGAAGCTACGCTATTGAATTCACATACACAAGCGAACATGGCTGCACCAATGTCACCAACCAAACTTTTATAGCTTTGGATACGACAACAATCTCATGGGTGGATGATTTGGGCATTTTCTGTATAGAGAATGCATCTGCTCCTATTACAATGCCCTTACCTGAAGGAGGTACTTTCTTGGATTTCGAAGTCAGCGAAAACAACCTTGAATTGGATGAATTATCCGCCGGAACATACACTCTAACTTATTCCTTCACTGCTGCAAATTCATGTACATCAACTCAAAATTCAACGTTTCAAATCGCCGAAATCATCGTGCAATGGACAGACAGTTTGCTTGCAGGATGTATTAGTGGCGACCTGATCGATTTAGGCAACCCCACTCCGGCAGGAGGCACGTTCGTAAATATCGCCGTGACAGACCATTACCTTGACCCTTTAATTGCAGGTATCGGATTCCATGAAGTTACTTATGAATACACCGACGCCACAAATGGTTGTATGGGTTCCGCCATTCAATACGTGCAAGTTTATGATCAGCCGGATGTCTCAATTTCTGGAATTGATGAAAATTTTTGTGAAGGAAATGACCTTGTCGTTCTTGACGGTGGCTCCCCTAGCGGTGGAAGTTACACAGGCGACGGAGTACAGGAACTCAACCCTGGAGAATTCGGATTAGCGCTTGATAATTTATCGCCGGGAGATTATTCTATTGTGTATCATTTCACCGATAACTCGGGATGTAGCAATGACGCCTTGGCGAGTTTCACCGTTCACCCAAGTCCAACCATTGAATGGGTCAACGATCTCGGCAGTTTTTGCACCAATGATGAAGTTGTTGTGGTTGCCGAGCCGCAGCCGATGGGCGGCACCTTTAATCAAGACTGGGCAATCGCGGGCGCACTGAATCTTGTCGGGCTCGGCAGCGGTGCTTATGATGTGTCATATATGCTGGTCGATGATTACGGTTGCACAAGTATTGATACAGCAAGTTTCATGATCAACGACACATTGGAAGTAGTTTGGACAGCACCTTCTCCAGGTGAACCTAATGACGGTTTCTTCTTTTGTGGTAACTTCTTTGTCGATTCACAAACTGAAATGACCAACTATGCTTCTCCAGTAGGTGGCGATTTCTACTTTATGGATGATTATCTCGAGAACAACACATGGCACTGGGGCGAATTCTTTGAGCCCAACCTCTACCCTATTTCCTATGTCGTGACGGATCCTGAAACAGGTTGCGTTACAACGTCTACCCAGATTTTTGAATTGGACATTTGTGGATCGGTGAATGACGGGACAGAATCACAATCTCACTGTTGGAGTGATAGCAAGCAACAATTGTGGCTTTCAAGCGCTGCAGCTGGCAACTACGAAGTGATCAATAGCGCAGGCCAAGTAGTGCTAAGCGGCTCCCTGTTTGGTGGCGTACAAACCATCACACCGCATTTGGCTGCAGGAATTTATCTCGTAAAAATGCAAATCGGAACTGAGTTTAGTTATGACAAGGTATTGATCGGATATTAGTTGACATGGCCTTCAAAAGCTAGTATATGACCATTGCATTCCTATCCACGGCAAAAACCACCAAAGGGCAACGTTTTTGTACAAAAAAGCAGAGAAACATGCATATTTCCCTGATTTTCAAGAAATAACCCCTAAACCTCCTCTTTGAAATATTCTACAATGGCTTTTTTGATTAGCAATTCCTGATCCTCAGGAGAGAGCGCAGGAAGGTTTTGTACCCGTTCAAAATGCGGCCACCCCTCCTCATCGCGCCCCATAAATTGGTAGTAACCAAAGGGCATGAGGACTGTACAGATCCCGATATGCATAAGATCTATCTTCTGGTCCTTTTTATACTTCGCGTAATCTTGTCCCAATTCTTGCAATCCTATCAACATCAACAGAGCCCCATACTCCAGTTTTTCTCCAAACTGTTTCGACACTCTATCAAGGGTTTCCTGCCAAGCTCTTTCGAAAACGTAATCCATAAATTAACAAAATAATAAACGAGAAATCAAAAAAAAAAGACAACCTTCGTAATACAAAACGTCTAAATATTGGTTTATCTTAGCGGCTGCCAAAATAAACCTAACGTATTACTAAATTGACCAATGAATAAAATTTTACCCCTGTTTTTATTAGCAGGTCTATTATTGACTCATTATACATCACGTGCCGAACTAGAGAAGATAGAAACTGTCTATCTAGATGGCAAGCGTCAAGTTGTTGCATCTGCATCTGCGGCGACACACCAACGTGATCTATTTCACGACACGGATAAAGGTACATACTACGTACAAGTTGTTTCATTGAAACAAAATATGGACACCTTATTTTGGGGCAACTACAATGATCGCTTGTTGACGACAGAACATGGTTTGTTCAAGTACTTCTATTTCAATGGTCGCCCGGAAAGTGAAGGTGAATTTAAAATGGGGATTAAAGTTGGTACATGGAAACGTTGGAATTTCGATGGAACAGAACGTCCTGATCGCTTCTATTCAGATGAAAAATTTGTAAAGGGAGCAAAAACCGTTGTCGCTGCCAAATTTCCAGGTGGCAAAGACTCACTCCAAAATTATGTAAACACCAACTTAGTTTATCCCGCAGATGCTCGCAATCAAGGCATTGAAGGTACCGTTTACGTTGCGTTTACGATAGATAAGTTTGGTGCTGTGCGTGATCCATCAGTATCTACTAGTGTGCATTATTTATTGGACGAAGAAGCTATTCGCTTCGTATCAGAAATGCCGGAATGGACTCCTGCTGCTAGAAATGGTAGTTATGTGGAAACACAATTCGTTATGCCTATTACATTCGATTTGGAAACTACACCGAATGTTGGTGGAGCAAAATCTGCCACACCGATCTCCAAACAGAATAAGAAATAGTTTTCTCCTTATTTAACCTTAATCATTCTAAAGTCCCTTTCATGCAAATGAAGGGGATTTTTTTTGACCTTGCACCAGGACCATGCGATGTGCCACTTCAGAATTCTTGCATAATACCCCCCGGTTTACAACATCCAACAATACAACAAAACCGCCTTTAATCTCGACGGGTCACAAAAAACCCTCATCGAAGATGAGGGCCAATAGTTTTCTGAAATAAATCGTTACGAATCGCCAGGTCCTGGGAAGTTACATTTTTACAGGTGCTGGGTTGGGATAGGTCTTACGACGGCCATCCTCCTTGAGATTTCCCAATAGTTTATCCACTTTTTCCAAGGTAAG
>JBDKJN010000201.1:0-6906 GCA_039796595.1 Bacteroidota bacterium | reverse complement strand
CTGAAATGCCAGATCTTGGTTCCTTCACCAATGGTGCAGCCCTCGTCGACGACTGCAGTTTCATGCGCCGAATACGCCATATTATTTACGGTTGTATTTGTCGAAGTCTTTGTGTTCTACTTTGTTGAGCTCATCAGCGGTCAAACTCTTGAAGTAATCATACGTGATTCTCAATCCTTCGCTGCGATGAACCTTAGGTTCCCATTTGAGCAATTCCTTCGCCAACGTGATATCCGGTCTTCGTTGCTTTGGATCGTCTTGAGGCAATTCCTTAAAGATGATTTTTTGGCTGGTACCGGTGAGTTTGATAATTTCTTTTGCAAAATCCAAAATGGTGATTTCATCCGGATTACCAATGTTTACTGGCGATGCGTAATCGCTCATCAATAAACGGTAAATACCTTCCACTAAGTCATCAACATAACAGAACGAACGCGTTTGTGAGCCATCACCAAACACCGTAAGGTCTTCGCCGCGAATGGCTTGACCAATGAATGCCGGCAATACACGACCGTCGTTGAGTCGCATACGTGGTCCATAGGTATTGAATATGCGTACAATGCGGGTTTCTACACCGTGAAAAGTGTGATAAGCCATTGTTATCGCTTCCTGAAAACGTTTCGCTTCGTCATACACGCCACGAGGTCCAACGGGATTTACATTACCCCAATACGACTCAGGCTGTGGATGTACCGATGGATCGCCATATACCTCACTGGTGCTGGCAATCATCAAACGGGCTTTTTTCTCTTTGGCCAGACCCAAACAATTGTGGATACCCAAGGAGCCCACTTTTAAGGTTTGAATCGGTATTTTTAAGTAATCGATTGGACTTGCCGGCGATGCGAAATGCATGATATAGTCCAGCTGTCCGGGAATATGAATAAACTTCGAAACATCTTGATGATAGAATTCAAAATGTTCGTTGGCAAAAAGATGCTCAATGTTTTTCAAGTCACCGGTGATGAGGTTGTCCATCGCGATGACATGCATTCCTTCTTTGATAAAACGGTCGCACAAATGCGATCCCAAAAATCCGGCAGCACCGGTAATCAATACTCTTTTCATAGGGCTCTAGACTTATGGTTGCACGGTTTCGCGACCGATACTCTTGTAGTAATATCCGAGTTCACGCATCTTTTCAAGGTCGAAAAGGTTACGACCATCGAAGATGACTTTTGACGGCATTTTGGCCGAAATTTTATCAAAATCTGGATTGCGGAATGCACTCCATTCGGTGCAGATCAAAAGTGCGTCAGCGCCTTCTAGTGCACTGTATTGGTCTTGGGCATAAGTAATTTTGTATTTGCCCATGTTTTTCACATTATTCATAGCCTCAGGGTCGTAAGCCACGAGGTTTGCACCTGCTTCGAGCAAGTGTTCAATCATGTACAAAGCTGGAGCTTCGCGAATATCATCGGTATCGGGTTTGAAAGCCAATCCCCAGATCGCGATGGTTTTGTTGGTCACGCTTTGTTTGAAGTAATCCAAGATGGGACCCAGCAAAATGGTCTTTTGGCGCTCATTTACCTTCATCACACTCTTGAGGATTTTAAACTCATAGTGTTCTTCAATACCGCTGTGGTAAAGGGCTTGAACGTCTTTTGGAAAGCAGCTTCCGCCGTATCCAATGCCTGGGAAAAGGAAACGTTTTCCGATGCGTGTATCACTACCCATACCGATGCGAACGGCATCAACGTCTGCGCCTACTTTTTCGCAGAAATTAGCGATCTCATTCATGAAAGAGATTTTAGCTGCCAAGAATGCATTAGCAGCATACTTGGTCAACTCGGCACTGCGCTCATCCATGAAGATGATCGGATTGCCTTGGCGAGTGAAAGGCTTGTACAGGTCTTCCATCACTTTGCGCGCGCGGGCACTGTTGGTGCCGACAACTACGCGATCCGGTTTCATAAAATCATCCACAGCAAATCCTTCTCGCAAGAACTCAGGATTGCTGACGATGTCAAAAGGTACTTTAGCATTGAGCGCTACAGCGTCTTTTACTTTGTCGGCAGTTCCTACAGGCACTGTGCTTTTATCTACTATGACTTTATAATCGGTAATTATTTTACCAAGGTCTTGAGCCACGCCCAATACATATTTTAGGTCTGCGCTGCCATCTTCGCCAGGTGGGGTAGGCAAGGCAAGAAATATGATTTGAGCTTTATCGATGGCCGATTTGAGATCGGTCGTGAAATGCAATCGTCCTTCACGGATGTTCCGGTCGAATAATACATCCAGGTGTGGTTCATAAATGGGGATCTCGCCATTTTGCATGCGAGTGACTTTATTGGCGTCAATGTCCACACAAGTGACATTGTTTCCTGTTTCGGCAAAACATGTTCCAGTTACAAGTCCTACATAACCGGTGCCGACTACTGCTATTTCCATAAGTGGGCGTTAAGGATGGATAAGTTTCTTGGTCGCTAAGATAGGTCTTTTTCCAATCGTTCGCGAGTTCTTCAATTGAGGCCTTCTTACGTGGCTTTAGAAAAGAAGTTATCGCAATATTTAAGATCTTATTAAAAGCAATTGTAAACGATTGGAATTGATCTTTTTTGACCGAAAGCAAGGGTGTCTTTACTCAAGGATAGCGCTGAAGGATCTTATCAGCCAGGACGTTGCTGAGTTTGAAATAACTTTCTACGGTCCAGCCGGCAACATGCGGAGTAAAGAAAACTTGAGGAAACGCCATGAGCGTGCGAAGTGCCTCTGCATCTGCCAGGTCTAGTCCTTCAAGCGAAGCTTTTTCAAATTCGAGGACATCGAGTGAGGCAGCTATCACTCGGCCAGTATTAAGCGCGTCGACCAAAGCTCGGGTATCTACATTTTTACCCCTCGCGGTATTGATGAAATAAATGGGCTTGGCAAATTGTGCGAAGAATTCCGCATTGGCGTAGTGAAAGGTTTCTTTATTCTGGGGCAAATGAAGACTTACCACATCGGCTTCTGCAAAAATTGTAGGGAGGTCAACTTCTTCAACGCGTCCGCCTGCAAATCCAGTTTTGTATTTGTCGTGTGCCAAAATTCGCGATCCGAATCCGCTAAGCTTTTGAGCTACAGAACTTCCCATCACACCATACCCAATCAAACCAATGTTCATGTGTTTGAGTTCGCGACCACGGTGCAGTTCGCGCTCCCATCGTCCTTCTCGCACGGAGGCGTTTCCTGAGAACAGATGGTTAACCATTTGCAATGCCATACCAATAACGTGCTCACCTACAGCGTCGCTATTGCCTTCAGGAGAATTGATTACCGCCACACCAGCAGCATCCGCCGCTTCGAGATCTATGTTTTCCAATCCACTTCCGCTTCGTGCGATCCATTGTAGATTTGGCGCTAAGGCTAAAAAGGCTGAATTCACCGTAATGCGGCTGCGCAATACCAATCCCTTGCATTCTCCCAATACATCTGCTATTTGCTCAGGTTTGGAGGTAAAATCATGCACACATTGATAACCAGCATGACTAAGACGCTCTTCTAAAATGGGGTGAACCGTATCAAGAAATAAGACTTTTTTCAAAATTGAAACGATAAGGCTTTAGTACATGCCGACAAGGAAATGGCCTATGGTGAAATATATAATTAATCCGAAGATGTCGTTGAGTGTCGTCACAAATGGACCTGTTGCCAATGCGGGGTCAATCTTCATGCGATGCAAAGTGAGAGGGATCCACGTGCCAAAGAAACTCGCGAAAATGATTACGCAGAATAGCGCAACGCTTGCGGTGAGGCATAGTCCAAATTCAATTTGAAAAAGAAGGCTGATCAATAGAATGACCGTTGAGCAAACAAAACCATTCACCAATCCAACTGCTAGTTCCTTCAATAGTTTTTGCACCAGAGTTTCGTCCAATGCGCTTTGATTGGCCAATGCTTTTACGACCAAAGCCGCGCTTTGAATACCGACATTGCCGCCCATCGCCGCGATCAGAGGCATAAAAATCGCCATGGCTGGACGGTCTGTAATATCGAATACCCCAATAATTTTAGCCGATACAATACCACCGGCCATTCCAATAAGCAACCACGGAAGTCGGGCGCGAGTGAGCGTAACAACACTATCGCTATATTCTACGTCCTCACTGATACCACTCGCCATTTGGTAATCCTTGTCGGCCTCTTCCTTGATCACGTCTACGATATCATCGATGGTGATGCGACCAACCAACCCTTTTTGTTCGTTGACCACAGGCAATACTACCAGGTCATATTTCTCCATAATCTTGGCCACGTCCTCAGCGGTTGTCGTGACCTGAACGGATTGAACGGTAGTTTGCTTATAGATTTCTTTAATGGTAGTTCTAACACTGGAAGACCCTAAAATCAAGCTTTTCATGCTCAACGTGCCCAAAATAACATCACGGTCATCCACCACATATACGGTGTAAATATTATCGATGTCTTCGGCCTGTCTGCGCATTTCGCGAATGGAGTGGGCGACAGTCCAATTCACATTAACCTTAACCAATTCCGTTCCCATCAATGCACCTGCAGTTCCTTCGGCATAGGTCAAGAGATCGATGATATCGCTGGCTTGCTCTTCGTCTTCCAAAAGCGCGATAATCTCTTCCTTCTTCTGAACAGGAAGGCCAGCCAATACGTCAGCGGCGTCATCGGAGTCAATGTTTTCGATAAGCTCCTCAGCAATCTCACGGCTGGTCAAATGACTAAGCAACGACTCGCGGACATCGTCATCCAGCTCGAGCATCACCTCAGCGGCCAATTCTTCTTCTAATAAACGGTAGATGTAAACCGCCTCGTTGGGCCTTAGCTCATTGATGATCTCGGCGATGTCTGCTTGGTGAGCAGGAGCTATGGTTTCAATGATAGCCGTATCCTTCCCCTCAACGATCCATTCGCGGAGCGTAGCCAAAAGCTCTTTGTTGATGGATAATTGCATAATCGGTCGTCCATGGGGGTATTGGTGTTCGCTATCGAGTTGCAAAGTTAAAGCAAAACATGCCGCGGCAATAGCTTATCTCGCGTCACAGGTAAATTTAAATTTATGCAGGTCAACGTAAGCACAGTAGTGATATTCTTCATTGAGTAGTTGGAGTTTAGTATGATCTTCATTGGTTTTTCTTGTCCATTTGGTAATCCGTGCGTAACATTGCCCTATGCCGCGGCGATAAGCGCATCGAATCAGAAACGAAGCAAGAGTTTCAATTCAATGGTGTTTCGCCAAAACATTTTTTAGCCTCTTAAAAAAGCAAAAGCATGAGCAACAAAGATTGGCCCTTGTGGGAAATATTTATTCGCAGTAAAAGTGGATTGTCACATAAGCACGTAGGCAGTTTGCATGCTGCAGACGCAGAAATGGCAATAAATAATGCCCGTGATGTTTATACGCGTCGTCAAGAGGGCATCAGCATTTGGGTCGTACCAAGCTCTGCAATCACGGCTTCTGCTCCAGATGGCAAAGATTTTCTTTTTGACCCAGCCAACGATAAGGTATATCGCCATCCAACTTTTTACGAAATTCCACCTGAGGTTGGACATATGTGATGGCGTGAACATTCATATGTCTTAAGATGTCTATCATCAATCATGAACCAATGAATCAAGATCTTTTTAAATACATACTACGCTGGGCGGACAATAGTTTGATCCATGGTCAACGTTTGGCGCAGTGGTGCGGCCACGGTCCTGTTCTCGAGGAAGACATTGCGCTGACCAATACAGCATTGGATTACATCGGACAAGCAACCAACTTGTACAAGTATGCTGCGCAAATAGAAGGTGCTGGTCGCGATGAAGATCAGATTGCTTTTCTCCGCGATGAATGGGAATACTATAACTTGATTTTACTTGAGCAACCCAATGGTGATTACGCATACACCATTGCTCGCCAATTTTTGTTTTCAACGTGGTACTATTTGGTACTTGTTGAAATGGCCGAAAGTAAAGATGAATTTTTTAGTGGGTTCGCAACCAAAAGTGCCAAGGAATTGAAATATCATGTGGTTCACTCTCGCGATTGGGTTTTGCGCATGGGCGATGGTACGGAGGAAAGCAATCAACGCATACAAACCGCCATCGATGCCGTTTGGGCGTATTTGCCTGAAATGTTCGAAATGGATGCTTTGGATAATCGGATGGTAGAACATGGCATTGGTGTTGATTTCAAGAAAATTCAGCCACTATGGCGCACGCAAGTCGAAGCCGTGTTGGGTGAAGCTACACTTCGAACTCCAGCAGATGGCTGGGGACATTCAGGTGGAAAAAACGGCAAACATTCTGAGCATTTGGGTTATATACTGGCAGAAATGCAATTTTTACAACGCGCCTATCCAGGTGCAAAATGGTAATTGAATTGGCCTACGCTATTGAGCATATATGGGAGTGGATGAAGGAAGTAGAGGATCCTGAAATTCCTGTGCTCAATGTAATCGATCTTGGAATTGTTCGCGATATCAAATACCAAGGCGAAACATTGATTGTCACCATCACTCCGACGTATAGTGGATGCCCAGCGATGAAAACAATCGAAACGGATATCGCTGAAATTCTGGAAGAATATGCAGTCCCTCATTATCGTATTGAAACGGTTTTATCTCCAGCATGGACTACAGATTGGATGTCCGATGCGGGTAAATTAAAATTGCATCAGGTAGGCATCGCGCCTCCTACGGGTTATTCTGCGGATAAGGCCTTGTTGATGGGGAAAATTCGTACGATTCGTTGTCCGATTTGCGGCAGCGAAGACACGCAAATGGTTTCACAATTCGGATCTACAGCCTGCAAAGCATTGTACAAATGCGAAAATTGCCTTGAGCCTTTTGATCACTTCAAATGCATTTGAGCTTTTTTACTGATCAAGAGTAATCCCAAAAACGTAATGATGGCATTGACGATGAGCAGTTCATTGCCAAACTTATATCCACCCAACCAGATGTGGTC